>NZ_PXWF02000024.1 GCF_003011895.2 Massilia glaciei
CTGGCGTTGTGTGTAACGATATGGGCAACACCCGCGCGGCGCGGCGCCCCAAAACAAAAGAGCCGCGCACTTTCGTGGCGGCTCTCCTGGTACTTGAATTCTGGGATCGGGGATTACTTGATCTTGGTTTCTTTGTACATGACATGCTTGCGTGCCTTGGGATCGAACTTCATGATCTCCATTTTTGCAGGCATCGTGCGCTTGTTCTTGTCGGTGGTGTAGAAGTGACCCGTGCCTGCAGTCGATTCCAGCTTGATTTTGTCGCGGCCAGTTTTTGCCATGATAGCTCCCTAATTAAACTTTAACGCCACGGGCGCGCATGTCGGTCAAAACGGCATCGATGCCGACTTTGTCGATGACGCGCAGACCGGCGTTGGACAGACGCAGGGAGACCCAGCGGTTTTCAGATTCAACGAAAATACGACGATTTTGCAGGTTAGGCAAAAAACGACGCTTCGTTTTGTTGTTGGCGTGGGAGACGTTGTTACCAACCATCGGTCCCTTACCCGTAACTTGACAGACACGTGCCATAGCGCACTCCTAAATAAACTTCCACATGCGGGAAAAACGAGAGTATAGCGCGAAAAGCACAGCTTAATCAATGACTTGTGAAAAACAAGTGTGTCACGCCACGACATAGAAATTTAACAATTTGGCGGCCGCCGCCTTCGACGCCCGGGGAGCAGTGTTTCCAAGCGAACATCGCCGCGCGGCGCCCCGGATTTGCCCGTGTTCGGCGGAGGAACGCGCATGTGGGGCGGCGACAACAAAACGGCCGGGCGCGCCGACGTCGACAGGGCCCGCGCCAGCGCGCGCGGGTGGCGGGCCGGACCCGTGTCGCGTGTTGGTCAGTCGGGGATTGCAAGGCTTGAACTACTCACAGCGCCAAAGTAGAATCAGTAGCGAATGGAAACGAGCCATCGCCTAAAGGAATGACAATGCGGAAAGTACTGGCAATTTTGGTCGCGGCGCTGACGTGCGCAGGGGCCGTCCACGCGCAAGAGGCGGAGCCAAAACAGACCGTGCAAGGGGCGCATAGGTTCTTCGAGGAATTGGCAAAGGCCAGATTGCTGAAGGTCGATTTTTACGATGCGCATTACAAGCAATGGAATGTGAAGGACCAGGCGCATCACGAATTGCCGGGCGTGCCTAAAACATTCTTCAAATGGAGCTACAACTCGAGCGCCATCAAGTCCTTTAAGCCCCAGCCGACCAACCAGTGCCTGAGCAAAATTCAATACGAAAAGCAGATCGCGCCGCACCTGCCCCGGGATGAACAAGCGACATGGATCCACTATATTGACTGGTCCGACGTCAAGTCCGTCGACGCACCCGGGAACAGCATCCGAATCCAAAATTTGACCAATGAGTTAAATCCGGTGGGATTCACCTTTCCGACCCGCGAGCTGACGCTGCGTGCCCAGTACGCGGCGGAATTTTTAAAATTCAACTGCGACAAATTGCCGGTCACGGGATTCTGATCGCGGCGCGACTGGCGCCACGGCTCGGCAGTCGGCAGGCGGCAGGCGGGGCGGGCCTTATTGCCGCGCTACCGGTGAAAATCCATTGCCGGCCTTGGAGGTCGGCGCCTTCGGCCGCGCACGGTCGGCTGTCAACTTCAGCTGGTAGAGTTTCTCGGCCTCGGCGCGGCGCGTTTTCGTGACCTTCCACTCATCAAACTGGTCCTTTTTCTTCTTCGCTTCGGCGGCCAGCCTGGCTTCGCGCGCGGCCCGGGCCGCCTCCTCGTTCGCACGGTTGATCGCTTGTTGCCTTGTTCGCTCGGCGGCGGCGCGGTGGTACATCTGCTTTTCAGCGTCGGTCTTGCACGCGGCAAGATAATTCTCGCATTTGTAATCGGGCACGCCGTACGACAGGACATCTCCCGCGAACGCCTGCGGGGTGCAGGAAAGCAGTAAAACCATGGGGATCATGATTCTGTTCATAAATACTCCAGAGTAGGGCGCGGGAACGCCAGGCGCCAGCGTGCGGTGTCGCTGGTGTCGTTGAAGAGGGGCGGGCCGTTGGCGCATTGCCTAATAGTACCGATCTACTTGCCATGCCGCCAGTTTCTTGTGCCGACGAGGGCGCGGTTTCGCGCGGTGGCCCATGTGGCGGGCCCTACATTTGCCCATGTTCGGCGAAGGAATGCACGTGTGGGCCGGCGACGACGAAATGGTCGAGCACGCGCACGTCGACCAGGGCCAGCGCCTGCGCCAGCGCGCGCGTGAGCAGCAGGTCGGACTCGCTCGGCTCGGGCGCGCCCGAGGGGTGGTTGTGCGCCAGCAGCACGCCGGCCGCGTTGTGGGCGAGCGCGGCCTTGACGACCTCGCGCGGATAGACGCTGGTGTGGGTGAGGGTGCCGCGGAACATCTCCTCGCAGGCGATCAGGCGGTTTTTGACGTCGAGGAACAGCACGACGAAGGACTCGTGCGCCTTTTTGCTCAATGTCAGGCGCAGGTATTGTTTGACGGCGTCGGGCGAACAGAGCGCCTGCCCGGCGCGCAATTGTTCACCGAGCGCGCGCTGGGCCAGCTCCATGACCGCCTGCAGCTGGGCGAACTTGGCCGGGCCGAGCCCGTGCACCGCGCAGAACTGGGTGCAGCTGGCGCCGAACAGGGCGTTGAGAGAGCCGAAGTGGGTGATGAGATCGCGCCCGAGCTCGACCGCGTTCTTGCCCGGCACCCCCGCGCGCAGGAACAGGGCCAGCAGTTCGGGGTCGGACAGGGCGCGCGCGCCGTGCGCGATCAGGCGTTCGCGCGGGCGCTGCTGGGCCGGCCAGTCGTTGATCCCCATCACCGCATCCTTGGTTGACGGCGCCCGCGGCGCCCCTTTTGCCGGCCGATGCAGACGCCCGGGCACGGGTGGCTTACAATATCGGTTTGCAAGCTTTGACGATCACTATGACCACTGTTTCCCCCGCCCTCGTCACGCCGACGGCCTACCTGACCCTCCATTATCGGCTCGCCACGAGCGACGGTACTGATCTGATCACGACGTTTCAGGGGAACCCGGCGACCCTGATGCTGGGGCAGGGCCAGCTCGCGCCCTTCCTCGAGGATTGCCTGCTCGGCTTGCCCGAGGGCAGCCACAGCAATTTCACGCTGGCGCCGGCGCAGGCCTTCGGCGAGCGCAACGACGAACTGGTGCGCGTGGTCTCGCGCGCCACGCTCGACGACAACTCGGCGCCCGGGGCCGACTACAAGGTGGGCGACCTGGTCGATTTCGCCGCGCCCGGCGGCGGGCGCTTCGCCGGCGTGCTGCGCGAGCTCGGCGAGCGCGAATGCCTGTTCGACTTCAACCACCCGCTGGCCGGCCAGTCCCTGCAATTCGAAGTGAAACTGATTTCGGTCCTGTAGCCGCCACCCGGCGCTCGGCCCCCACAGCAGACAGGAAACCCATGAGCACACCACTGACAACCCCGATGGACGCCGACCTCGTCGCCAGCGTCGACGCCCAGATCCTGTTGGCCCAGCCGCGCGGCTTTTGCGCCGGGGTCGACCGCGCGATCGAAATCGTCGAGCGCGCCCTCCAGCAATTCGGCGCGCCGATCTATGTGCGCCACGAGATCGTCCACAACGCCTATGTGGTCGCCGACCTGCGCGCCAAGGGCGCGATCTTCATCGAGGAGCTCGAGGACGTCCCGGCAGGCAACACCCTGGTGTTTTCGGCGCACGGGGTGTCGAAGGCGGTGCGGGCCGAGGCGACGGCGCGCGGCCTGACCATTTTCGACGCCACCTGCCCCCTGGTGACCAAGGTGCACGCCGAGGTCGCCAAGATGCGCCGCAACGGCTGCGAGATCGTCATGATCGGGCACGAGGGGCATCCGGAGGTCGAGGGCACCATGGGCCAGGCCGAGGAGGGCATGCACCTCGTCGAGACCGTGGCGGACGTGCAACAGCTCTCAGTCAGGAACCCGCAAAACCTCGCCTACGTGTCGCAGACCACGCTGTCGGTCGACGACACGGCCGACATCATCGAGGCGCTCAAGCTGCGCTTCCCCGACATCATCGAACCCAAAAAGGGCGACATCTGCTACGCCACCACCAACCGTCAGGAGGCCGTCAAGTTCATGGCGCCGCTGGTCGACGTGGTCATCGTGGTCGGCAGCCCCAACAGCTCGAACTCGAACCGCCTGCGCGAGGTGGCCGAAAAGAAGGGCATCCCCGCGTATATGGTCGACAACGCGACCCTGATCGATCCGCGATGGATCATCGGCAAGCTGCGCATCGGCGTCACCGCCGGCGCCTCGGCGCCCGAGGTGCTGGTCGACGAGGTCATCGCGCGGCTTAGGGAACTCGGCGCGCGCAGCGTGCGCGCGCTCGACGGCGTCGAGGAGCATGTGACGTTCCCGCTGCCCAAGGGGCTCGACGGCGGCGTCAAGAGCGCGCTTTGACAGGCCGCGCCGGCGGGCACGTCGTCCCACGCGCGGGCGCTGCCGTCCAGGATCGGAAGCCTTGACGTGGCAATGCGCCGGCATGGCCATTGTGTCGCTTCAGAAATCGTCTCGTCCCGGGCCTGAAGAGTCGAACTGCGCGTATGGGCAGGCTCGGCATGGGGCAAACGCATGCGTTTGCACTTTCGCGGGGATGACGGTGGTTGTTTTTTCGGTCAATGTCTAGTGCGCACTTCCTTCCGCGGCATCAAGCCGCCGCGCCCCCGCCACCCCTCACGCGGCCGAATAATATTTGGCACTCCCCGGATTTTCCGGTATTACTTTTTACCAAACCTCGCTATCATGGCGACGCTTGGAACATTTGTCACAGAATACGCTTTTGCGTGCGGCGAAGCTTGCCCGCACGCTCGTAAATACCGTCAATCCAGGAGCGGCACACGGGTTTTCCCGGGTGCCGTTTTTGTTATATCGAAATAAAGTGAGGCAGGCGAATCATGGATACATTTATCCAACAGATTATCAACGGGCTGGTGATGGGCAGCATGTACGCGCTCGTCGCCCTCGGCTATACGATGGTGTATGGCGTGTTGAACTTGATTAACTTCGCGCACGGCGACGTGCTCATGGTCGGCGCCATGGTCGGCCTGACCATCATCGGCCTGCTCGATAATTTCTTTCCGGGCCTGCCCGGCTACGTCCAGCTGATGCTTGCCATCCTCGGCGCCATTCCGGTCTGCATGGCGGTCAATGTGCTCATCGAGCGGGTCGCCTACCGCCGCCTGCGCAACGCGCCGCGGCTGGCGCCCCTGATCACCGCGATCGGCATCTCGGGCCTGTTGACCACGTTCTCGATGATGATCTGGGGCCGCAGCCCGCTGCCGTTCCCGCAACTGCTCTCGAGCGAGCCGATCGCCATCGGCGGCGCCGTCATTTCGCAGACCCAACTGCTGCTGCTGGCGCTGGCCACCCTGTCGATGGGCGCGCTGGTGGTGCTGGTCGAAAAAACCAAGATGGGGCGCGCCATGCGCGCCACCGCCGAGAATCCGCGCGTGGCCGGCCTGATGGGCGTGGACGCGAACAAGGTGATCGTCACCACCTTCGCCATCGGCGCCGCGCTCGCGGCCGTGGCCGGGGTCATGTGGGGCGCCAATTACTCGTCGATCGGCTTCGCGATGGGCTTTTTGCCGGGCTTGAAGGCGTTCTCGGCGGCTGTGCTGGGCGGCATCGGCAACATCTACGGCGCGATGATCGGCGGTTTGCTGCTGGGCCTGATCGAGGCGCTCGGCGCCGGCTACATCGGCGACCTCACGGGCGGCTTCTTCGGCAGCCACTACCAGGACATATTTGCGTTCGTCGTGCTGATCCTCGTGCTGACTGTGCGTCCGTCCGGCATCATGGGTGAACGCGTGGCCGACCGCGCCTGACCGAGAACTGAATAAGGAACTTCCATGGCTCTCCTCTCCTTCGACGTCCAGCGCGACAAGCGCAAGGCCTATATCAGCATGGGCGTGGTGCTGGTGCTGATGCTGATCTTCCCGTTCGTGGCGTCCCAGTTCGGCAACGCCTGGGTGCGCATGATCGACATGGCGCTGCTGTTCATCATGCTCGCGCTGGGCCTGAACATCGTGGTCGGCTTCGCCGGCCTGCTCGACCTCGGCTACATCGCCTTCTTCGCCGTCGGCGCCTACCTGACCGGCCTGCTCGCCTCGCCCCAGTTCGCCGCGCTGCTCGAGTCGATCGTCTACAACTATCCGATGCTAGGCGAGTTCCTCGTCAGCGTGCTCGGCGAACAGATCCGCGACGAGGGCATCCACCTGTCGGTGTGGATCATCGTGCCGCTCGCGGCCGCCGTGGCGGGCCTGTTCGGCGCGCTGCTGGGCGCGCCCACGCTCAAGCTGCGCGGCGACTACCTGGCCATCGTCACGCTCGGCTTCGGCGAGATCATCCGCATCTTCATGAACAACCTGAACGACCCGATCAACTTCACCAACGGCCCGCAGGGCATCAACGGGATCGACCCGATCCGCATCTTCGGGGTCTCGCTCGCGGGCGAGCCCGGTTCGCAGGCGACCGTGGTGCTGGGCGGATTCTCGATGCCGTCCGTGAACGCGTATTACTTCCTGTTCCTGTTCCTGTGCGTGGCGACCGTGTTCGTGACCTCGCGCCTGCAGCATTCGCGCCTCGGGCGCGCCTGGGTCGCGATCCGCGAGGATGAGATCGCGGCCAAGGCGATGGGCATCAACACGCGCAACATCAAGCTGCTCGCGTTCACCATGGGCGCCTCGTTCGGCGGCGTCGCCGGCGCCATGTTCGCCTCGTTCCAGGGCTTCGTCTCGCCCGAGTCGTTCGGGCTGACCGAGTCGATCGTCGTGCTGGCGATGGTGGTGCTCGGCGGCATCGGCCACATCCCCGGCGTGATCCTCGGCGGCGTGCTGCTCGCGGCGATGCCGGAGTTGCTGCGCTTCGCGGTCGAGCCGCTGCAGGTGTTCCTGTTCGGCGAGGTGCTGCTGGCGGCCGAGGTGTTGCGCCTGCTGATGTACAACCTGGCGCTGGTGCTGATGATGCTGTGGCGCCCGGCCGGCCTGTGGCCGGCCCCGCGCCACGAGGACCGGCCCGACGCCGACACCGACAAACCCGAACCGGCCACCGGCGTTGTGAGCCTGGCCAAATGAGCGGACAGACCATGGGCGAACAGACAATGGGTGAGCAGACAATGGGTGAGCAGATCATTCTGAACATCGCCAACGTGAACAAGCGCTTCGGCGGCCTGCAGGCCCTGACCGGGGTCGGCATCAAGATCATGCGGGGCCAGATCTACGGCCTGATCGGACCGAACGGGGCCGGCAAGACCACCTTCTTCAACGTCATCACGGGCCTGTACCAGCCCGACTCGGGCACCTTCGAGCTGGCCGGCAAGCCGTATTCGCCGTCGGCCCCGCACGAGGTGGCCAGGGCCGGCATCGCCCGCACCTTCCAGAACATCCGCCTGTTCGGCGACATGACGGTGCTCGAGAACGTGATGGTCGGCTGCCACGTGCGCACCCACCAGGGCGTGTTCGGCGCCGTGTTCCGGCACAAGGCGGCGCGCCTCGAGGAGGCGGCGATCCGCGCGCGCGCCCAGGAGTTGCTCGAGTTCGTCGGCATCGGCAAGTTCGCCGGGCGCACCGCGCGCCTGTTGTCGTATGGCGACCAGCGCCGCCTCGAGATCGCGCGCGCGCTCGCGACCGAGCCGCAGTTGCTCGCGCTCGACGAGCCGGCGGCCGGCATGAACGCGACCGAGAAGCTGGCGCTGCGCGAGTTGCTCGTCAAAATCAAGCAATCGGGCAAGACGGTGCTGCTGATCGAGCACGACGTCAAGCTGATGATGGGCATGTGCGACCGCATCACCGTGCTCGAATACGGCAAGCCGATTGCCGAGGGCGTGCCGGCCGACATACAGAAAAACCAGGCCGTCATCGACGCCTACCTCGGAGGGGCGCACGCATGACCGGCCAAAACGTTCTCAAAATCGCGGGCCTGAAGGTCTCCTACGGCGGCATCAAGGCGGTCAAGGGCGTCGACCTCGAGGTCAACCAGGGCGAACTGGTGACCCTGATCGGCGCCAACGGCGCCGGCAAGACGACCACGCTCAAGGCGATCACGGGCACTTTGCCGCCGTGCACCGTCGAAGGCACGATCGACTACATGGGCGCCTCGCTCAAGGGCGCGACCTCGTTCCAGTTGGTCGAGCGCAAGCTGGCGATGGTGCCGGAGGGGCGCGGCGTGTTCACCCGCATGACGATCGAGGAAAACCTGCTCATGGGCGCCTACACGCGCGACGACAAGGCCGGCGTGGCGGCCGACATCGAGAAGTGGTACTCGGTGTTTCCGCGCCTCAAGGAGCGCTGCGCGGCCATGGCCGGCACCCTGTCGGGCGGCGAGCAACAGATGCTGGCGATGGCGCGCGCGCTGATGAGCCATCCGAAGCTGCTGTTGCTCGACGAGCCGTCGATGGGCCTGGCGCCGATCATGGTCGAGAAGATCTTCGAGGTGATCCGGGATGTCTCGAAGCAGGGCATCACGATCCTGCTCGTCGAGCAGAACGCCAAGCTGGCGCTGGAGGCGGCGCACCGCGGCTATGTGATGGATTCGGGCTCGATCATCATGGGCGGCAACGCGGCCGACATGCTGCACGATCCGCGCGTGAAGGCGGCGTATCTGGGGGAATAGGCCCGGCGCCCAGGCGGGCGTTTGCCAAATGCGTTGCCACATGCGTTTCCAAATAAAAAAAGCCACGCCATGTAAATGGCGGGGCTTTTTTGTCGCCCGGCACCGGCGCGGGGCCGGGCGGGCTGCTGGCCAATTACTTCTTGGCAGCTTTTGGAGCGGCTTTCTGGGCAGCTTGCGTGAACTGGCTGACGGCCGCGTTCATGTTCGTTTCGAGCGTCTCGACCGCTTGCTTGGTGGTCTTGGTCAGTTGCTCGTAGCCGGCGTTGGCGTTGCCGATCGATGCCTTCAGGGCGGCGACGACGTTTTCCGAACCGGCCGGCGCGTTCTTGCTCACTTCGTCGACCAGGGAAACGACCTTGCGGTTGGTTTCGGCGATCTGGACTTCGGCGGCCTTGGTGAACTCGGCTTGGGTGCCGGCGGCGATGGCGGCCACCTGGCGGGCGTAGGAAACGGCCTTTTCAGCGTTTGGCTGGGCTTGCGCGCCGGCCAGCGAGAAGAATTCTTGTGGGTCTTTGGCCGACATCAGTTGGCGCGCGGCAGCTTGCGACTCTTCGAGCGAAGCGCGGGCGGCGGTGATGTTCAGTTCAACCAGTTTCTCCATGCCTTCGAACGTCTTGGCGGTCAACGACGAGAAGATCGCGAATTGCGATTCAAAATTGGCTTTGGTGGCGTTCGAAAACTGCTCAGGGATTGCAAACATAAAATTCTCCAAATTGGGGTGAGTATTGTTGATAAATGTTGCGTCAAATCGGTGAAGCAGGTGAATCTGAATATCTCAGGCTGAACAAACATTGTGCAGCGCAACAAGACCCATTTTAATGACTTTAAAAAACAAGTCAAGCGGAATTTGTGCAGTGCACAACGTGGTGAGTTGGGCGCGGAAGGCGCCAAAACAGGCCTCTCCCATAGGGGAAATGACGGACTTGCCGGCGCCCGCGGGGGCGCCGGCGCCATTTTTTATTAAGCTGCAATGTTGATTTATATCAAACTAATGGCGGAATGCTTGCTGCGTCGCGCAACAGTTGGTGATCGCGTCAAGCCAAGCCAAGCCAAGCTCCGGCGCTTGGGAGCCGCCCCCATCGCGCATGCGGACCGGCCGGGGGCGCGCCAAGTACAGCCAAGTACAATGCACGCTTGGGACGGGCAGCGCCACGTCGGGCAAAACACGAAAACAACCAGGAACACGCCATGATCACCAACCAACAGCAGCAAACCGTCGATGCCGCCATCAGCTCGCGGCGCTCGATCCGGGCTTTTTTGGCCACCCCGGTCGAGCGCGCCGACATCGAACGCATCCTCGAGGTGAGCGCGCGCGCGCCGTCGGGCACCAACACCCAACCCTGGAAGGTGTATGTGCTCACTGGCGCGTCCAAGGCGCGCCTGTCCGACGCCATCACGGCCGCCTACCTGGACCCGGCCGCCGCCGCCCTGCACACCGAGGAATACAACTACTACCCGCGCGAATGGACCTCGCCGTATATAGACCGGCGGCGCAAGGTCGGCTGGGACCTGTACGCGCTGCTCGGCCTCACGCGCGACGACAAGGCCGGCATGGCGGCCCAGCACGCGCGCAACTATCGCTTCTTCGACGCCCCCGTCGGCCTGATCTTCACGATCGACCGCGTGCTCGAGCAGGGTTCCTGGCTCGATTACGGGATGTTCCTCGAAAATATCATGGTCGCCGCGCGCGGCCGCGGGCTCGACACCTGCCCGCAGGCGGCGTTCACCCAGTTCCATAAAATTATCTCCGAACAACTTGCGCTGCCGCCCGGCGAGATGGTGGTGTGCGGCATGGCGCTCGGGCACGCCGACCCCGCGAAAATCGAAAATTCCCTGGTCACCGCGCGCGAGCACGTTTCGGGCTTCGTCCAGTTTCTTGAATAAGCGCGTACACTGTTGAAATACAAGGAAATTTAATTTCCAAAAGGCCATTGTTTAAACTCAAGGAAACCCGGCTTGCACGATTGGTTTCTTGCGCATGGTCTGCTTTTTGCTACACTGAAATTGTTCTGCTCTGTCCGCTTCAAAGGAAATACCGATGTTTAAGCTTGCGTTAAGCGCTCTCCTGTCCATGTTGTTTTTCTTCGCTCCGGCCCCGGTTGAGGCGAAGGCGGGGGCAGGAGCGTCGTCGGCTTCCAAAAAAGTCCAGAAGGCCCAGAACCAAAAGCGCGTCACGCGCAAGGTGCTGACCAAGCGCAAGGCGGCGCGCGCGCAGTCGGCCCGGCGCACCGTCAAATACCGCGGCGGGCGCAAGCAGGCGATGCAACGCGTTGTCGTTTCCGCCCCCGCCCGCAGCTTCATGACCATGGGCGACCGCGCCGGCCTGAACCTCACGCGCGACCCGCTCGACCTCAAATCGAGCGCCGCCTTAGTGCTCGACCAGGCCAGCTCCGAAGTGTTGTTCGAGAAAAACGCCAACATCGCCCTGCCGATCGCCTCGATCACCAAGCTCATGACGGGCCTGATCGTGGTCCAGGCCAAGCAGGACATGAACGAGCTGCTCACCGTGAGCGAGGACGACATCGACCACGAGAAGGGCACCGGCTCGCGCCTGCGCATCGGCACCCAGCTCAGCCGTGGCACCATGCTGCACCTGGCGCTCATGAGTTCCGAGAACCGCGCCGCCTCCGTGCTGGGGCGCTACTTCCCGGGCGGGCGCGCCGCGTTCGTCGCCGCCATGAACACCAAGGCGCAACTGCTGGGCATGCGCGACACGCGCTATGTCGACACCAGCGGCCTGTCGAGCCGGAACGTGGCCAGCGCGCGCGACCTGGCCCGGCTGGTCGTCACCGCCCACACCGAACCCCTGCTGCGCCAGTATTCGACCGATCCGAAGTCCTTCGTCGACGCCAGCGGACGCACCTTGCAGTACTCCAACACCAACCATCTGGTGGCCAATCCCGAGTGGGACATCGGCCTGCAAAAAACCGGCTTCATCAACGAGGCCGGCCGCTGCCTCGTGATGCAAACCATGATCCAGGGCCGCGCCGTGGTCATGGTGTTCCTCGACTCGAAGGGCAAGCAGTCGCGCACGGCCGACGCGGGACGGATCCGCAAGTGGCTCGAGGCGATCAGCCCGCCCGGCATGTAAGGTTGCGCGCATAAGGTCCGCGGCTATGTTTGCAGGTATAAAAAAGGGCGCCGACGGCGCCCTTTTTTGATCCCGCGCCGCCCTACAGCGGCGGCATGTAGCCGAGCGTGGCCGAAATCTGGGCCGCGGTGCCGGTCAGGTCCTCGAGCCACTCCTCCTGCAGGCGGTCGGCCGGGGCCGAGATCGACAGCCCCGCGATCAGCTTGCCCGAATCGTCGTGGATGCCGGCCGCCATGCAGCGCACGCCGAGCTCGAGCTCCTCGTTGTCGCGCGCGTAGCCGCGCGCGCGCACCAGACTGAGCTCGCGCTCGAGCTTGGCGAGGTCGGTGATCGAATTCTTGTTGTGGCCGGCCAGCCCGGTGCGCGTGGCATAGGCGCGGATCGCCTTCGGCTCGTCGACCGACAGGAACAATTTGCCCGTCGAGGTCAGGTGCAGCGGGCCGCGTCCGCCGATCGCGCGCACCACCTGCATGCCCGAGCGCTCGGAGAAGGCGCGGTCGATGTAGACGATCTCGTCGCCCTGGCGCACCGACAGGTTGATCGTTTGCTGGGTTTTTTTGTGCAGCGCGCGCATGAAGTCGAGCGCCGCCTCGCGCACCGACAGCCGGCTCTTGACCACGTTGCCCAGCTCGAGCAGGCGCATGCCGAGCCGGTAGGTGCCCGGTTCGACCCGGTCGACGAAGCGCGTGATGACCATGTCGTTGAGGATCCGGTGCGCCGTCGACGGGTGCAGGCCCGACACCTTGGACAATTCCTTGAGGCTGACGGGGTCGCTGTAATTGGCCAGCGCGTCGAGCAGGGCGACCATGCGTTCGATCACCTGGATCGAGGTTTTGGCCGGTTCGAGAGATTCGATTTTCATAATGTGGTTGGTGCGGTGCAGTATTCGTTCCCTCTTTATACCACATTGTGAAAAGATGTGGCAATCGCGCGCGTCAAGGCGCAATTTGCCGCCGAATCGCGGCCCCGGCCGGGCATAATGCAATATTGCATAGTTCGCCCCCGTGTTTCGCCCACTTTTTTGAGAATCCCCCATGGAACAACCGGTCAGCCAGTTCAAGAGCAAGAGCGGCCTCAAGCGCATCTTCGCCGCCTTTTTTTACTCGATCGACGGTCTCAAGTCGGCCTGGAACAACGAGCACGCGTTCCGCCAGGAGGTCGTGCTGGCGGCCATCGGCACCGTCATCGCGCTGATGCTCAAGATATCGGCGTTCCAGAAATTCGTACTGATCGGGGTGCTGGTGCTGGTGCTGATCGTCGAATTGCTCAATTCGGCGCTCGAGGCTGTGGTCGACCGCATCTCGCTCGAGCACCACCCGCTGTCGAAGAACGCCAAGGACTACGGCAGCGCCGCCGTCGCGCTCACGGTCTGCCTCGCGCTGGCCGCCTGGGGCCTGGTGCTGTTCTACCGCTTCTACTGAGAGGCTGAGAGTCTTTCGATCATGCCCGCTCATCACGCCAGAAAGCGCCAGTTCGTCGTTGCAAATGCTCGCCATAGCCCGCTATGGCTGTGCTTTGCGCCTCGATCTGCCGCTTTCTGGCGGGCTGCTCGGACACGCCCGAAAAACTCTCAGCCTCTGCCCCGCCGCTTCTACTGACCCGCCGCGGCGCTGCCGGCCCGCGCCCGGCCGCCCGGTGCGGCCCGCCCCCGTCCGGCGCCGGCACAGGCGGTCAACCGGCATAAATCAACCGGCATAAATCAACCGGCATAAATCAACCGGCATAAGCAAATAAGTAAGCTGTCGTTTGGATTGGACAGGGGACCGGTTACGCTCGTCCATACTTTGGAAGGGTCTTCATGCTATTGACGTACATTATTTCGGGATTCGCGGTCGGGCTGCTGGTCGGCATGACCGGCGTGGGCGGGGGATCCCTGATGACGCCGCTGCTGACCTTGTTTTTCAACGTGCCGCCCGCGGTCGCGGTCGGCACCGACCTCGCGTTCGCCTCGATCACCAAGGCGGCCGGCACCTTAACGCACCGCCTGCGCGGCACCGTCAACTGGGACATCGTCAAGCGCCTGTGCTGGGGCGCCCTGCCGGCGGCGGTGCTGGCCACGTTCGCGCTCAAGTACTTCGGCACGCTCGACAAGCAAATCGGCCAGATCATCCGCTATTCGATCGCCGGCTCGGTGCTGCTCACGGTCGTCGCGCTGCTGTTCAAGGGCAAGATGCTCAATTGGATCAACACCCATCCCGAGCGCCAGTTGCGGGGCCGGCCGCTGGCGATCGCCACCATCGTCTGCGGCGCCGTGCTCGGCGTGCTCGTGACGGTCTCGTCGATCGGGGCCGGCGCCATCGGCGCGACCTTGCTGGTGCTGCTGTACCCGCGCCTGACGGCGGCCGAGGTGGCCGGCACCGACATCGCCTACGCGGTGCCGCTGACGGCCATCGCCGCCTTCGGCCACTGGTGGCTCGGCTCGATCAACTGGACGCTGCTGGCGACCTTGCTGCTCGGCTCGGTGCCTGGCATCACGCTCGGCTCGTGGATCGCGCGCTCGGTGCCCGAACGCTTCCTGCGCGGCCTGCTGGCGATGACCCTGACCGGGGTCGCGGCCAAGCTGATTTTCTAGGAGCCTGTCGGGCTTAGGGAGTCGAAGCGAAACGGTCGAGGCAAAAAAAACGCTGGGCGAGGACAGATTTTGACGATTTCGCAGTGCCAATAGCGAGCTATTGGCCGAGAAAACGGCGAAATATGTACCGTCCAGCGCTTTTTGCAGCCGACGATCCTAAGTCCGACAGGCTCCTAGGCCATGCAAAAATGTATCACCAGCGAGCGGGTGATACATAAATAAATAGAGACAATGAATAAAGGCGCCCGGGGGCGCCTTTTTCACGTGTGCGTGCGCTCACTGGCCCGGATCGGGGCGCCGCATGTGGATGGCGTCGATCGCGTCGATGACCTTGGCCGACAAGGTGATGCCGGCGGCGTTGATGTTTTCTTTCAGCTGGGCCATGGTGGTCGCGCCGATGATGGTCGAGGCGACGAACGGGCGCGAGTAGCACCACGCCAGCGCCATCGCCGCCGGCGTCATGCCGTTGGCGCGCGCCAGCGCCGCATACTCGGCCGCCGCCGCCAGCACCGCCGGACGCACGTAGCGCGGGCTCCATGACGGCGGGAAAATCGTCAACCGGCCGTGCGCCTTCGGGTCGTCGAGGTATTTCGCGCTCAGTTGCCCGAAGGCGAGCGGGCTGTAGGCGAGCAGGCCCACGTTCTCGCGGAAGCAAACCTCGTCGAGCAGGCTGGTCTCGAAACCGCGCGCGCTCAGGTTGTACAGGTTCTGGAGCGTCGCGATGCGCGGCAGGCCCTTCAGTTCCGACCGCTTGATGTATTCGCACACGCCCCAGGCGCTCTCGTTCGAGATGCCGATGTGGCCGATCTTGCCGGCGTCGATCAACTGGCCCAGCGCGGCCAGCGTGTCCTCGATCGCCACGCAGGCGCGCTCGCGCCCGGGCTCGAAGGCGTGGGCGCCGAAGATCGGGACGTTGCGGCTCGGCCAGTGCAGCTGGTACAGGTCGATGTGGTCGGTCCGCAGGCGGCGCAGGCTGGCCTCGACCGCGGCGCGCAGGTTGGCCGGATCGAGGTCGTTGCGCCCGTCCCGGATCCAGGGCATGCCCGGGGCCGGCCCGGTGATCTTGGTCGCGAGCACGATGTCGCCGCGGCGGCCCGTCTTTTGCAGCCAGGTGCCGATGAAGCGTTCGGTCGCGCCCTGCGTGGCCGGGTTCGGCTTGACCGGGTACATCTCGGCCGTGTCGATGAAGTTGATGCCGCGCTCGAGCGCGTAGTCGAGCTGGCTGTGCGCCTCGGCCTCGCTGTTTTGTTCGCCGAACGTCATCGTGCCCAGGCACACGGTCGACACCTTCAGGCCGCTCGCGCCGAGTGTGGTTTTTTTCATCGCAATCCTTAAGTCAGTGTTAGCCGCGGCGCACGGCCTGCGCGCAGTCGCGCACCAGCGCCGGTCCGGTGTAGATCAGGCCGCTGTAGAGTTGCACCAGCGCCGCGCCCGCGTCGAACTTGGCCTTGGCGTCGGCGCCGCACATGATGCCGCCGACGCCGATGATCGGCAGCGCGTCGCCGAGTTCGGCCTTGAGCGCGCGGATCACCGCGTTCGACAGTTCGAACACGGGCGCGCCCGACAGGCCGCCGGCCTCGTCGCCGTGGCGCATGCCCGCGACGGCCGTGCGGCTGAGCGTGGTGTTGGTGGCGATCACGCCGTCGATCTTGTGGCGCAGCAGCGCGCCGGCGATGTTCTTGATCTGCTCGGCGTCGATGTCGGGCGCGATCTTGAGCGTGATCGGCACGTAGCGCTTGTGACGCTCGGCCAGGCGCGACTGCGCCTCCTTGAGCTGGGCGAGCAGGGCGTCGAGTTCGGACGCGCCCTGCAACTGGCGCAGGTTCTTGGTGTTGGGCGAGGAGATGTTGACCGTCACATAGCTGGCGTAGGGATAGACCTTCTCGAGGCACAGCAGGTAGTCGTCGGCGGCGCGCTCGATCGGGGTGTCGGCGTTCTTGCCGATGTTCAAGCCCAGTACGCCCTCCTTGTTCTGGTAAAACTTCGACGCTTGCACGTTGGCCACGAAGGCGTCCACGCCGCCGTTGTTGAAACCCATGCGGTTGATGATGCCCCTGGCCGCCGGCAGCCGGAACATGCGCGGCAGCGGATTGCCGGCCTGCGCGCGCGGGGTCACCGTGCCGACCTCGATCGAGCCGAAGCCGAGCGCGGCGAGGCCGTCGATGTAGGCGCCGTCCTTGTCGAGCCCGGCGGCCAGGCCGACCGGGTTGGGGAAGGTGATGCCCATCACGGTGCGCGGGTCGGGCGCCGGTTTGCGCACGGCGCGCGTGAGCCCGAGCGCGGCGGCGCGGCGCAGCGCCGGCAGGGTCAGCTTGTGGGCGGTTTCGGCGTCGAGCGCGAACAGCAGGGGGCGGGTCAGGGCGTACAGGAGTTTTTCGGACATGGGGGGCGGTGGTTGGCGGCGGATGCCGGGCATTTTACCCCGCCCGGACCGGCCCGCCTACTTCTCGAGCGTTGCCCAACGGCCGTTGATGCGCGCCTCGAGCGGGCGGAAGTTGATCTTGTAGGCCATTTTGGGGCTTTGCTCGATCCAGTAGCCGAGGTAGACGTACGGCAGCTTGAGCTCGTCGGCCTGGGCGATCTGCCAGAGCACGTTGTAGGTGCCGAACGAGGCGCCGTGGACGTCGGGGTCGAAGAAGGTGTAGACCGAGGACAGGCCGTCGGAGAGCACGTCGATGATCGAGACCATGCGCAACACGCCGTCGGGTTCGCGGAACTCGACGAGCCGGGTGTTGACGCGGCTTTGCAGCAGGAACTGCGCGTACTGGTCGCGGCTGTCCTGGTCCATGCCGCCGCCCACGTGGCGCGTGGTCTGGTAGCGCAGGTAGAGCGCGTAGTGCTCGTTGGAGAAGCTCAGGTTGGCGACGCTGGTGAGCAGCTTGGCGTGGCGCGCGCAAGCGCGGCGCTGGGCGCGGGTGGCGCTGAACTCGGCCGTGCGCACGCGCACCGGGATGCAGGCGTTGCAGCCGTCGCAGAACGGGCGGTAGGTGAAGATGCCGCTGCGGCGGAAACCGCTTTTCACGAGTTCGGAGTAGACGTCGGCGTTGATCAGGTGCGAGGGCGTGGCCACCTGCGAGCGCGCCTGGCGGCCGTCGAGATAGCTGCACGGGTAGGGCGCGGTGGTGTAGAACTGTAGCGTCGAGGAGGGCAGGTCGTTTAAGTGCGTCATGCAGGATGCTTTCGATGCGGATCGATGGCTGTCGGGCTACGGCTTGCGGCTTACGGCTTGCTGCTTGCTGCTTGCGGCTCGGCCTGCGGCCCCTGTTCCTGTTTTTGCTGTTGTAGGTGTCATTGTAATGAAAAAAACGGATTCTTACAGGCCCGCGGCGCGCGGTGTGACGGGATGCCAGTGGCCGATGGCGGGCTCGCCGATGGCCGCCCCGAGGTGCGCCAGAAATGCCTTGCGCGTGATCGGGGCCGCCCCCAGCGAGGCCAGGTGGCTGGTCTCTTGCTGGCAGTCGATCATGGCCACGCCCTGGGTGCGCAAAAACGCGACGAGGTAGGCCAGCGCGATTTTTGAACCGTCGGTCACGCGCGCGAACATCGACTCGCCGTAGAACATGCGCCCGATGCAGACGCCGTAGGCGCCGCCGACGAGTTCGCCGTCGAGCCAGACCTCGGACGAGTGCGCGTAGCCGAGCGCGTGCAGGCCGCTGTAGCCTTCGATGATCTCGTCGGAGATCCAGGTGCCCGGGCCCTCCTTGCGCGGCGCCGCGCACGCGCGCATGACGCTGCCGAAGGCGCTGTCGAAACGCACCTGCCAGCGGCCGTCGCCGCCGCCGGCACCGCTGCGTTCGACCTTGCGCAGCGTCTTGCGCAGGCTGTCGCTGAGGCGGAAGTGGTCGGTCATGAGCACCATGCGCGGGTCGGTGCTCCACCACAAGATCGGCTGGCCCTCGGAGAACCAGGGAAAGATGCCGTGCCGGTAGGCGCTCAACAGGCGCGCCGGCGACAGGTCGGCCCCGGCCGCGAGCAGGCCGGGCGCCTCGAGCGTGAGCGCCTCGGAGACGTCGGGAAAGGGCGAGCTGGTGTCGAGCCAGGGGATCATTTTTTTGTCAGCCGGGTTCGCTATGCGGGTCGCTGTGAAAACGCATCGGTCGGATGATGTCTTGGCTGTGGAAGCCATGGGCGCCGCCGCCCTCCTGCATTTTGACGCGGTCCGCGAAAAACAGTTCAAGTGTCGTGCGGATGGTCTGGAAGGCCAGGTCGTCCCACGGGATCTCGCGTTCGCTGAACAGCTTCACTTCGAGGCTTTCGATGCCGGGCGCGAAATCGAGGTCGAGCAGGCGCGCCATGTAGAACAGATGGACCTGGTGCACCGCGGCCACGTTGAGCAGCGTGAACAGGCCGCCGAGGGCGATGTTGGCGCCGGCCTCCTCCTCGGTCTCGCGGATGGCCGCCTCGGCCGTGGTCTCGTTATTCTCCATGAAGCCGGCCGGCAGCGTCCAGAAGCCGTGCCGCGGTTCGATCGCGCGTTTGCACAGCAACACCTTGAGCTCGCCGTCGCGCTCCCAGACCGGGAGCGAGCCGACCACCATTTTGGGGTTTTGGTAATGGATCGTCGCGCATTGGGCGCACACGTAGCGCGGCCGGTTGTCGCCTTCGGGGATGAACAGGGCAACCGGATGGGCGCACTCGGAACAGAATTTCATAGATCGCCGTGGAATTGAGGAAACGGGGTGGGGACGGATAAACAATGCATTTCGCGTACTTTACACCGATTGGGCGGGCAGTGCCGGGCCGGGAAGCGCCCGGCGGCGATTGCCAAAGCGCGCGCGGGGAACCGTTTCTGTTGCTATCGCACATGCGCGATAGATTGATATTGCCTAATTCCTTGCGGGCCCGTATAATTCGCCTGCGGGGTGGAGCAGTCTGGCAGCTCGTCGGGCTCATAACCCGAAGGTCACAGGTTCAAATCCTGTCCCCGCAACCAAATGCAAAGCCGCTGATCACGCAAGTGACCAGCGGCTTTTTGCTTTTCAGGGTTGGGCGATGAGTCAATCGCCGAAGCTGCGTGCCATGCCGATGCGGAACAATCCGTGTTCCCCTTCGCGGATGCCGCGGATCCGGCTGAAGCTGGCGAAGGCGGTGAGCCCGGCCGAGAACCGGTGCTCGGCCTGCAGGGTGAGCGCGCCGGAGAGGCGGGCGCCGTCTTCGCGCCGCTCGCTCTCGTCGCCCTCGACCATCGCCGCGACCGAATACGTCCAGGTGCCGCTGAAGTGCTTGGCCGCGAGCGCGAGCGCGGGCGCGCCGTCGCCGCCGTTCGAGGCTAGCATCGCCTGCGTGCCGTGCAGCCGGCGCGGCATGCGCAGCGCCACCGTCAGCAGCGCGCGCAGGGGAGGATCGTTGAATTCGGCGTCGGACTCGTTCAAATAGCCGCGCAGTTCGCGCGCGCGCGACTGGCTGCGCGCGTAGCCGTAGCCGAAGCCGAAGCCGATATTGGTGCCCGGGCGCTCCTCGGCGGCGCTCTGGTCGGCGCCGGCGTCGAGCACGCGCCAGCCTGCGTACGCCGCGCCCTGGTCCGCCCCGCCCTTGGCGCTCGCCGCCACCGCACACGTCATCAACAGCAGAAAACAGAGCGTGTTTCTCGTCATGGCAGTCTCCTTTGGGTGGCGGCAAATAATTGCTGGTTATCCAGTCTTGCCAAAGGAGGGCGGGTGCGGTTTGACGAAGGCCAAGGCTTGCACCGTCCGTGTGCTTTTACGACATCTTTACTTGCGGATTAGTCAAGGTCGCGCGGATGCAGGCTGGCCCAGAGGTGGGCCGCCGCCATGGTTCGGTGCGGGCTGTAGCGCGCCAGCAAGGCCTCGGTGCGCGCCATGTCCGGTTTGCTGTCTTCGCCGAGCAGGTGCTGCAGGGCGGCGCGGATGGCGACGTCGCCGTGCAGCGAGCAGTCGGGGTGGCCGTAGCCGCGCAGCAGGGCGTAGTTGACCGTCCACGGCCCGATGCCCTTGACCGCGAGCAGTGATTGCGAGACGGCCGCGATGTCGTCGTCGAGGCCGAGGCCGAGCGCGCCGGCGTCGACCAGGCCGGCCAGGCGCAGCAGGGTCTCGGCCTTCGCGCGCGAGAATTTGCGCGTGGTCAACGCCTCGGGCGCCAGTTGCGCGACCGCGTGCGCCTCCGGGTAGCACCACAGGCCGCTGCTGTGGCGCGCGCCGGCCTGCTCGATGAAGGTGCGGCGCAGCGCGATGGCGAAGGTCAGGTTGATCTGCTGGCCGATGATGGCCCAGGTCAGGGCTTCGAAGATGGTGGCCGACTGTACGATGCGCAGGCCCGGCTGGCGCCGCGCCAGCGCGCCCAGCAGCGGGTCGTCGCGCACGAACCGCAGGAACGGCGCCGGATCGATGCGCAGGCCCAGAATGCTCAGCAGCGCTTGCCGGAGCTGCCCGACCTGGGCCGGCGTCAGAACGCTGTCGGCGTCGATTTCGCAGCGGGCTGCGTCGGCGCCGAGCGCGACGTCGAGCACCACCGGCACGCCGCCGAGCATGACGCCCTTGCGGATGCGCCCGGGCGTGACTTGCTCGGCCAGCCCTTCGGCGTCGCGGCTGTGGAAGGCCAGCACGTCGGCGCTGCGGTAGTCGGCGGGCAGGGGGATCAGGATGGTCGGCACGGTGTCACCTGGCGGCAGTGGTGGAAGACGGGAACGGCACGGCACAAAGCGTGCACCTTAGCATGTGCATGCGCCTTGTGCGTCCGCCGTCGTGATTTGCGACCCGCCGCGCTAATCGGCGAGGCGCGCGCCCGGCATCTCGGCGCCGTTTTGCAGCAGCACCAGTCCGGTCACGGCGCCGTCGCCGCCGCGCTTGATGCGCAACCGGGCATCGACCACCTTGAGGAATAATTCGTCCTTGGCCGAGGCGAACAGGCGGTTGCGTCCCTGTCCGGTCGCCTGCGCATGCAACTGGCCGGCGTCGAGCGTGATGTCCAGATTGAACCCCGGCCCCATCGCGTAGCTGCCCACGTACTGGCGCATCAGGTCGTCGGCCAGCGCCACCTCCGCGCGCTGCGGCGCGGCTGGCGCGGCGGCGTCGACGCGCGGCGCCGGCATGGCGCGCCCGTCCTGGTGCAGCGTGAGCGCGTTGACCTTGCCGTCGGCGCCGCGCGCGAACGTCACGCTGGCGTCGACCACCTTGTAGAAGAATTCATCGGCCTTGCGCGCGAACAGCGGCGCCGGCGCCTGTCCGGTCGCTTGCGCCAGCAGGCCGTCGGCGTCGGCGCTGACCGTCAGCGTGAAGCCGGGCGCCAGTTGGTAGCGGCCGGCGTACTGCGCGAGCGCGGCGGCCGGCAAGCGCGGCGCGGGCGGCGCGCCGGCGGCGCTG
>NZ_PXWF02000240.1 GCF_003011895.2 Massilia glaciei
TGCGCGGGCGCAGCGGCGCCAACACGTTGATGGAGCGGGTCCAGCACCTGCAGCACGAGTTGTCGCCGGCCGAGCAGCGCGTGGCGACGCTGGTGCTCGAGCATCCGCGCAAGGTGCTCGGCGAGCCGATCGCCGAGATCGCGCGCCTGGCCGACGTGAGCCAGCCGACCGTGATCCGGTTCTGCCGCTCGCTCGGCTTTTTGGGGCTGGCCGACTTCAAGCTCAAGTTCGCCAGCAGCCTGACCGGCACCATCCCGGTGCGCCACAGCCAGGTGCGCACCAGCGACAGCACGCACGACCTGTCGGCCAAGGTGATCGACAACACGGTGTCGGCGATCCTGCGTTTCCGCGACCAGCTCGACGTCGACTCGATCGACCGCGCGATCAACCTGCTGCGCAAGGCCAACCGGGTCGAGTTCTACGCGATGGGCAATTCGCGCGTGGTCGCGCTCGACGGCCAGCACAAGTTCTTCCGCTTCCGGATTCCGACCTCGGCCTACGGCGACTCCCATTTGTTCAAGCTGGCGGCCGAGCTGCTGGTGCCGGGCGACGTCGTGATCGTGATCTCGACCTCGGGCCAGCTGCCCGAGCTGCTCGACGCGGTCGACGCGGCGCGCGCGTCGGGTGCCGACGTGATCGCCATCACGAGCAGCAAGTCGGCGCTGGCGAAAAAGGCCACGATCTGCCTCGCGGTCGACCACAGCGAGGACAGCACGACGTTCCTGTCGATGATCTCGCGCATCCTGCAATTGCTGCTCATCGACATCATGTCGGTCGGCATCTCGCTCAACGCGCCCGAGGAAGACGACGGCGCCAAGCGGCGCATGCTGATCTCGCACCTCGACATCTAGAAATTCGCCAGCGCAAGCCACCGCGTTCCGCACCGCCAAGTAATTCCGCAACCGGGGTCTGACCCCGGTTTCGTAATTTTTTGTCGAATCCGCGTCCTCTCAAGGGCTACGGCGTGGATAGATGCCAATTAATTTCTTAACTGGGGTCAGACCCCGGCTAAAAAACGTTCGTATCTTTCGGTTGCGGGCGTGCGGCCCGGGTTGGCATGCGGCGCGGCGGGGTCAGCGTCCGGACCGCGTGGCCAGGTAGCGCGCGATGAACAGTTGCGCCGGCACGCGCGCGATCGCCTCGGCCACCACCTCGAACGCGATGTCGTCGAGTTTTTTGAAGCGCACGCAGCCCTTTCCCATGTCGAGCTTTTTGCCGCTCCCCGCCCAGGCCTCGCGGAACCAGCGCGTTTCGGCCGTTTCGGCCTCGCCGCCACCGCCGCAATACAGCCCCATCAGATACAGCGACACGTGGTTTTTCTGCGAGGCGATGCCGGCATAGGGCAGCGGCTGCTTCGGGTCGCAGTGGTAGCCGGGCGCGAACACGCTGTGCGGCACGCAATAGCCTATCATCCCGTACTGCATCAGCTCGCTGAACTGGGGATCGAGCCTTGAGCGCACCGCCGCGCGCAGGGCCTCGACCAGCGCGCGCCGCTCCGGCGCCAAGCCTTCCAGATAATCGGCGACGCTGTTTGCCTTCGATTGCATGTGGGACTCCCTTGCGTGGTCTGGACGGCCATTTTAGAATCTTGCAACGCCGCGCGCAATGGATCGCCTGCCGACCGGCGCCGGCCTCCCATTTGCTGTTGACACGCCACCGAGGGCTGGGCTACCTTGCCGCATGACGATAAATCCGACCATTCCCCCAGACATCCACGAAGAAATCATGCGCCGCCTCGCCGCCGTCGAGCGCGACGAGAACGTGCGCATCGTGCTCGCCATCGAGTCCGGCAGCCGCGCCTGGGGCTTCGCCTCGCCCAACAGCGACTTCGACGTGCGCTTCATCTACGTGCGGCCCAAGGAGTGGTATCTGGCGGTCGACCTCGAACACCGGCGCGACGTCATCGAATACCCGATCGTCGACGACATCGACCTCAACGGCTGGGACCTGCGCAAGGCGCTCGCCTTGTTCTGGCGCTCCAACCCGGCGGTCGTCGAATGGATACAGTCGCCCATCCAGTACATGCGCAGCGGCAAGTTCGGCGCCGCGCTGCTCGAGCTGCTGCCGGCCGTGTACTCTCACGAGCGCGGCATGTTCCACTACCGCAGCATGGCCAAGACCAACTACCGCGAGTACCTCAAGGCCGACCTGGTGCGGCTCAAAAAATACTTCTACGTGCTGCGGCCCCTGCTCGCGGTGCGCTGGATCGAAACCTACAACAGCGCGCCGCCGATCGAATTCGATGCGTTGCTGCACCTCGTCGCGGGCGAGCCGGAATTGCTCGCTGATATACACGTTTTGCTCGAGAAGAAAAAATTGAGCCTCGAAAAGGATTTGCTGCCGCAGGTTAAAAGCATCAACGCCTTCATCGAACGCGAACTGGAGCGGCTCGAGAACTTCGAGCACCAGCGCGCCGAACCGGCCGCCACCATCGAGCAGCTCAACACGCTGTTCCGCGCGCTGCTCGACGAACAGACCTGAATCCTAAGCCGCCTCGTTGATGACGAGCTGCTCGACGAAGTCGATCGCCGACACCAGCCCGAGCAGCACGCCGTGTTCGGTCACCGCCACATGCTGCATCCGGTGCGCGATCATCAGCTTGGCGACCTCGAGCACCGGGGTCGCCGGTCCGACCTCGAAATTGTTGATGCGGCTGATCTCCCAGGCGCGCACGGCGGCGGCGACCTTTTTCTCGGCGTGGAACATGACCAGGTCCTGGCAACTGATCATGCCGACGATGGCGCCGTTCGAACCCACCACGGGCACGGAGGAGAACTTGTTGGAGGCCAGCACTTGTTCGACATCGGCCACCGTGTCCTCGGCGTGCACGGTCTTGATGTTGGTTTCCATCATGAACGAGATCGGGCGCGCGGCCGCGGCCGGCGGCGCGGGCGGCGCCGCCATGGCTGCCGGGGGCGCGGGCGCCACCACCTCGGCCGGCACCGGCGCCAGCTCGGGCAGCGCGTCGTCGAGGAGGCTCAATTCGGGGTATTCGTCTTGCATGTCGCTCTCCTGGACGCAAGGCGGCGCATCACACGGGGAGTCGGTGGCGCGCCTTTGCTAGGCTTGACTATAGTCGGACCGGGCCGCAAGGTATGTGCGTTGGCCCGCTTATGGCCGACATAGCCGAGGGTGAAAATTTACTGTTGGAAACAACCACCCGCCGGACGCGCCCGCTTTTAGTCGTTCATTACCGAAAAAACACCGTTCGTCGCATTCGCGGCCGTTCCGGGCCGGTCCCCGATTACATTGGCGTGCCGTTACACGATCCGTCGCGCCGCCACGAGCGGGCGCGCCCGAGCGCATAAAAATAACCCCAGGAGGATGTGTCCTATGCTGTCGATCAAGAACCTGAACAAGACCTACGCCAACGGCGTCAAGGCCACCAACAATGTGAGCCTGGAGATCCCGAACGGCCTGTTCGGCCTGCTGGGGCCCAACGGCGCCGGCAAGTCCTCGCTGATGCGCAC
The DNA here is from genome assembly GCF_003011895.2 of Massilia glaciei. Lineage (GTDB taxonomy): Bacteria > Pseudomonadota > Gammaproteobacteria > Burkholderiales > Burkholderiaceae_D > Telluria_A > Telluria_A glaciei. Next base: position 3,471 of record NZ_PXWF02000240.1, read on the forward strand.
CATCGCCACCTTGCAGGACCCCGACAGCGGCAGCATCCATTTCAACGGCCTCGACGTGCTGGCCAACAAGGAGCAGCTGCGGCGCCAGCTCGGCTACCTGCCGCAGGACTTCGGGGTCTACCCGAAGGTCAGCGCAGAGACGCTGCTGACCCACTTTGCCGTGCTCAAGGGCCTGACCAGGCGCGGCGAGCGCAAGGAGGCGGTCGAGTCCCTGCTGCACCAGACCAACCTGTGGGAGGCGCGCAAGCGCAACCTGGGCGGCTATTCGGGCGGCATGCGCCAGCGCTTCGGCATCGCCCAAGCCCTGCTCGGCGCGCCCAAGCTCGTCATCGTCGACGAGCCGACCGCCGGCCTCGACCCCGACGAGCGCAACCGCTTTTTGAACCTGCTGGCCAAGATCGGCGAGAACGTGGTGGTGATCCTGTCGACCCACATCGTGGCCGATGTCACCGACCTGTGCCCGCGCATGGCGATGATCGTCAAGGGCCAGGTGCTGGCCGAGGGCAAGCCGCAGACCGCGATCGACGCGCTGCGCAACAAGGTATGGCAACGCACCGTCAGCGCCGACGCGCTGGCCGACTACCAGGGCCGCTTCAACGTGCTGCACACCCGCCTCGTGGGTGGCCAGCCGCAGATCAACGTGTTCGCCGACAGCCAGCCCGATGCCGGCTTCGTCATGGTCGAGCCGGATCTCGAGGACGTCTACTTCCTGCAGGTGCGTGGCGCCAAACCGGCCGCCGTGCCGGCATAAGGGGGGGAGCGCGCCATGTTGCTAGAATTTTTCAAGTTCGATTTGCGCTACCAGCTAAAGCAGCCATTGCTGTGGCTGATCGCCCTGATCCTCGCCGCGCTCGCGTTCGGCGCCACCACCAGCGACGCGATCCAGGTCGGCGGCTCGATCGGCAACGTCAACCGCAACGCGCCGGTCGTGATCGTGCGCTTGCTGGGCATGTTCACGATCATCTCGATGTTCCTCGTCACCATCTTCATCGCCGGCGCGGTCCTGCGCGACAGCGAGGTGGGCATCTCCGACATGCTGTTCGCAACCCCGATGCGCAAGCTTGACTACCTGCTCGGTCGCTTCGCCGCCGGCCTGCTCGCCTGCGTGCTGATCTTCGCGCTGATCGCGCTCGGCATGATGCTCGGGCCGCTGCGCCCCGGCGTCGATCCGGCCCGCCTCGGCGCGTTTTCGCTCATGCCCTACCTGTGGGCTTTTGCCGTGTTCGTGATCCCGAACCTGCTGTTCATCGGCGCCTTGCTGATGCTGCTCGCGGCCACCACCCGTTCGATGATGATGGTCTACGTCGGCGTGCTGGGCTTTTTCGTGTTGTGGAGCGTGGGCAACAGCTTCGGCGCCGACATCAGCAACGACTGGCTCGTGGCCATGATCGATCCGTTCGGCGTGCGCGCCTTCAGCCGCATGACGCGCTACTTCTCGGCGGCCGAGGCGAACGCCGGGCTGCCGGCGCTCGGCAGCTACCTGCTGGCCAACCGCCTGTTCTGGAGCGCGGTCGCGCTGGCGCTGTTGGCCGCGACGGTGGTGCTGTTCAAGCCGCAGCGCGCCGGCACCGCGCGCCGCCTGTTCGGCAAGGCGAAAGCCGAGGCCGCCCCGGCCGCCGCCACCGCCCAGGCGCGCGCCGCCAGGGCGATCGCGCCCGCCTTCGGCGCCGGCACGGCCTGGGTCCAGTGCTGGCACATCCTGTGTTTCGACGCCAGGGCCGTGTTCAAGAGCGTGCCCTTCCTGGTGCTGCTGCTGATCGGCGTGATGAACCTGGTCGCCGGCGCCAGCCAGGCCGACGCCATGTTCGGCACCAAGGTTTATCCGGTGACGCACCTGATGCTGCAATCGATCAGCGAAAGCTTCAGCTTCTTCCTGATCATCGTGCTGGTGTTCTATTCGGGCGAGCTGATCTTTAAGGAGCGCCAGGCCAAGGTGGCCGACGTCAGCGACGCCATGCCCGTGCCCGATTGGGTCCCGCTGCTGGCCAAGAGCCTGGCGCTGGTCGGCGTGACTTTCGGCTTCCTGTCCGCCGGCGCGCTCGCGGCGATCGGCTTCCAGCTGTTCAAGGGCGGCGTGCCGCTCGAGCTGGCGCTGTACTTCAAGGGCCTGATGCTGTCCTCGCTGCCGTTCATCATGATGGGACTGCTCGGCCTGGCCGTGCAGGTGCTGACGAACAATAAATTCGCCGGCTACCTCCTGATGATCGTGCTCATGGTGTCGCAGATCGTCGCCGCGATGCTCAATTTCGAGCATAACCTGTACAACTTCGGCTCGCTGCCGGGCAATGTCTACTCCGACATGAACGGCTACGGCCATTTCCTCGCGGGCAGGGCCTGGTTCAGCGTGTACTGGGGCTTGTTCACGCTGGCGCTGCTGATCATCGCGCAGGCGTTCTGGGTGCGCGGGCTGGTGCCGGTGTGGCGCGCGCGCGCGCGCCTGGCCGGCCGGCGTTTGCGCGGCCCCTCCGGCGTGGCGCTCGCGCTGTGCCTGGCGGGCTTCGCCGGCACCGGCGCCTGGATCTTCCACAACACCAACGTGCTCAACGAATACAGGACGGGCGACGTCCAAATGGACGCGCTCGCCGCATACGAGAAACAGTATGGGAAATACAAGGACTTGCCGCATCCACGCCTGACCGATGTGCGCGCCGATGTCGACATCTATCCGGCCGAGCGGCGCGTCGCGATCAAGGGCCATTACACGCTGCGCAACAAGGGCGCCGCGCCGATGGACACCCTGCGCCTGCAGGTCAATCCCGACTTCGCGACGACCTGGAAGAACCTGCCGCCGCACAAGGTGGTGCTCGACGACAAACGGGCCGGCTTCAGCGTCCTGACGCTGGAGCGGCCGCTGGCCGCCGGCGCCTCGCTCGCGCTCGACTTCGAGGTCGAGATCCGCAATCCGGGCTTCACCAACGGCAATGCGCCCGACATGTTCAACCTGAACGGCACCTTCTTCAACAACATGGAGGTGTTCCCCCAGCTGGGCTACCGCAACCGGCTCGAGCTGACCGACCGCAACGAGCGGCGCAAGCGCGGCCTGGGCGAACCGGTGCGCATGGCCAAGCTCGAGGACACGGCGGCGCATGCCAACCACCAGTTCGGCGGCGGCGCCGACTGGATCAGTTTCGAGACCACCGTCTCGACCAGCGCCGACCAGACCGCGATGGCGCCGGGCTACCTGCAAAAATCGTGGGAGCAGGACGGCCGCCGCTATTTCCACTACAAGATGGACCGGCCGATGCTGCCGTTCTTCGCCTACCTGTCGGCGCGCTACGAGGTGCGCAGGGGCAACTGGAACGGCCTGCCGATCGAGGTCTACCACGACAAGAAGCATCCGTACAACGTCGACCGGATGATCAGCTCGTCGAAGAAATCGCTCGACTATTTCGGCGCCAATTTCGGGCCCTACCAGCACAAGCAGGTGCGCATCCTCGAGTTCCCGAACTATGCGTCGTTCGCGCAGGCGTTCGCCAACACGATTCCGTATTCCGAATCGATGGGCTTCATCGCCGACCTGCGCGACCGGGACGCCATCGACCATGTGTTCTACGTCACCGCGCACGAGATGGCGCACCAGTGGTGGGGCCACCAGGTCGTCGGCGCCAACGTGCAGGGCTCGACCATGCTGGTCGAGTCGCTGGCCCAATATTCGGCCCTGATGGTGATGGAGAAGGAATACGGGCGCGCCAAGCTGCGCCGCTTCCTGCGCTTCGAGCTGGACCGCTACCTGCGCGAGCGCGGCGGCGAGCTCGTCGAGGAGCAGCCCCTGTTCCGGGTCGAGAACCAGCAGTACATCCACTACCGCAAGGGCAGCCTGGTGTTTTACCGCTTGCGCGACGAGATCGGCGAGGACGCCGTCAACCGCGCGCTGCGCCGCCTGATCAAGGAGCAGGCGTTCAAGGACGCGCCGTACGCGACCTCGAAGCAGCTGGTCGACTACATCCGGGCCGAGGCGCCGGCCGACAAGCAAGCCTTGATCACCGATCTGTTCGAGAAAATCGTGTTCTACGATAACCGCGTGACCGAGGCCAAGGCCGTCAAGCGCAAGGACGGCCGGTGGGACGTGACGTTCAAACTGCACCTGGCCAAGATGGAGGCCGACGGCAAGGGCAAGGAGACGCCGCGGGTCTACGACGAGCCGGTCGAGATCGCCATTTTCGCGCGCGCCAAGGGCGCCAAGGAGAAGGACGAGCGCGTGTTATTGAGCGAGAAGCGCGTGCTCGCCGGCAGCGATCCGAGCGTCACGGTGACGGTCGCGGAGCAGCCGTTCGAGGTCGGCGTCGATCCGTACAACAAGATGATCGACCGCGTCTCGCGCGACAACCGCAGGGAGGTCAGCGTCGACTGATCCGGCATGTGATGGCAAGGGGAGGGAGGCAGGGCGCCACGCCTGCCTCCCTTTTTTTCGCGCGCGCGCGAAACCGGCTCCGGTTGTGCAGACTGTCCGCCGAGCGCGCACCCTATCGCATTTGTCAGCCGCTTGAAATCGCGTTTGGGCATCATGCCTGCACTGCATGAATCGTCATGTCGCAAACAATGCGTATCGCAAACAACAACAGGAGAAACCATGTCGGGACTTAATATGATGGCGCGCAGCGTGTTCGGCGCGCTCGCAATGCTGATGGTGGTGTCGGCCCAGGCGGCGGGCAAGCCGAAGTCGCTGCCCGAGTCAATCGACAATTACCTGTCGGCGCGCTTCGACCCGCGGTCGCCGGGCGCGGCGGTGGTGGTGGTCAAGGACGGCAAGGTCATCTTCCGCAAGGGTTACGGCATGGCCGACCTCGAGCTGAAGGTGCCGGTGCGTCCCGAGATGGTGTTCCGGCTGGCCTCGGTGACCAAGCAGTTCACGGCCGTGGCGGTGCTGATGCTGGCCGAAGAGGGCAAGCTGGCGCTGGGCGACGAGATCCAGCGCTTCATCCCCGACTACCCGCGCGGGGCGGCGCCGGTCACGATCGAGCGCATGCTCAACCATACCTCCGGCATCCCCGGTTTTTCGGAGGAGTACCTCAGCAAGCGCGACATGCGCGCCGAGATCACGCCGGCGCAGATGCTCGAGATCATCAGGCAGCAGCCGCCCGAGTTTGTGGCCGGCACCAAATGGGCCTACAGCGACGGCGCCTACGAGCTGCTCGGCATGATCATCGAGAAGGCCTCGGGCATGAGTTACGCCGATTTCGTCGAGCAGCGCATGTTCAAGCCGCTGGGCATGGCGCACAGCTACTACGACCGCAGCGAGCGCGTCATCGAAGGCCGCGTCAAGGGCTACGCGCGCACGCGGAAGGGCTACCAGAACGCCGCGTTCATCAGCATGTCGCTGCCGTACGCGGCCGGCTCGCTGGCGTCCTCGGTCGACGACCTGGCACTGTGGGACGCGGCGATCGCCGACAGCGACAAGCTGATCAACGCGGAGACGCGCCGCCGCATGCAGACCTCGTACACGCTCGCCGACGGCGCCGCCGCCAGAATCCCATACGGCTTGGGCGTGAGCCTGGCGCCGCGCCGGGGCGAGCCGCGGGTGGGCCACAACGGCCAGATCAACGGCTTCATGACGGCGGTTCTGCGCATGCCCAAGGAGCGCGTCTACGTGGCGGTGCTCGGCAATGTGGAGAACATGTTGGTGATCCCCGAGTTGTTGGCCGAACGGGTCGGCGCGATCGCCGCCGGCAAACCCTACCTCGAGGAGGCGGCCGTGGTGGTGCCCGACGCCGTGCTCGAGCGCTATGTCGGCGCCTACCGCATCAACCCAAAGAACGTGCGCAACGTCAGCCGCGACGGCAAACGCCTGTTTATGCAGCGCAACGGTGGACCGCTGATCGAGCTGCATGCCAAGTCGCACACGGAGTTTTTCGTCAAGGATGCGTTCAACGAGGTCAGCTTTGGCACGGACGCGGCCGGCATGGTCAGCACGTTGACGATGAGCCAGGTGTACGGTCCGCCGAACGTGGCCATGAAGGAGGTAAGATTGGAGCCTGCCGCTGCTTCCGCCAACTAGGAGCCTGTCGGACTTAGGGAGTCGAAGCGAAAAAAGTGCCGGGCGAGGACAGATTTTGACGATTTCGCAGTGCCAATAGCGAGCTATTGGCCGAGAAAGCGGCGAAATATGGACCGTCCAGCACTTTTTGCAGCCGACGATCCTAAGTTCGACAGGCTCCAAGACTATAAAGGAATTGTCATGAGCTATATCGATGGTTTTGTTGTTCCCGTGCCGCGCGCCAATCTGGAGGCCTACCGCAAGATGTCCGAGACCTGCGGCAAGGTCTGGCTCGAACACGGCGCGCTCAGCTACAAGGAGTGCATCGCCGACGACGTCAAACCGGGCAAGCTGACCTCGTTCCCGCAGAGCGTCGACCTCAAGGAGGACGAGGTGGTGTTCTTCTCGTGGATCGAATACCCGTCGCGCGCGGTGCGTGACGAGGTCAACGACAAGGTCATGGCCGACCCGCGCATGGCCAACATGATGACACCGGAGCAGACCCCGTTCGACGGCAAGCGCCTGATCTACGGCGGCTTCGAGACCTTCGTCGACATGTGAGAGGCTGAAAGTCTTTCGATCATGCCCGCTCAGCACGCCAGAAAACGCCAGTTCGTCGTTGCAAATGCTCGCCATAGCCCGCTATTGCTGTGCTTTGCGCCTCGATCTGCCGCTTTCTGGCGGGCTGCTCGGGCACGCCCGAAAAACTCTCAGCCTCTGAGGCCCGGCGCCCGGACGGCCACGGCGCTTCCGGGGTGCTCGTTTCGCAACAAAAAAATGGATTGTGCCGCGGAACGCGAACGGGCCGTTTTTTCGTATAGAATAGCCCACAGGTAACATTTCTTGCCCTTTTGTTTCTGCGAAGTCAGCATTGGCAAAAAAACTATTCAAGCCGAGGTGGCACGATGGTACAGCGTCAACAGCCTTTCCATCCCGAGCGCGCCGCGCCCGTTGCGCGCCCGCCAGAAGCCGCGTGCTACGCGCCCGCTGGCAAGGCGCCGACCCACCTTCGCGAACTCGCGGTCGAGGGCGCGCTCGCGCGCACCTGGACCAGCCTCAACGCCTTGCTGCGTTCGGCCTCGGGCATACCGGCCCGGCTCGGCGAACTGCTGCTGCTGGCGCACAAGGTCACCCCCGAGCAACTGAACGCCGTGCTCGCCGAGCAAAAGCAAACGGGCCAGAAGATCGGCGTGCTGTTGGTGCAGCGCGGCCACATCAGCGAGTCCGAGCTCGACGCCATTCTGGCGCTGCAAAAGGCGCCCGAAGGATCGCAGGGCGCGCTGCGCCTGGGCAGCATCCTGCTCGCGCTGGGCAAGATCAACCACACCCAGCTGGCCGACGCGATCCGCATGCAGCGCGATTCGGGCAAGCTGCTCGGCGATATTTTGCAAGAGGCCGGTTATGTGGCAAGCGTCGACATCGAGCGCGGCCTGACCCTGCAGCGCAGGCTGCAGCGCTCGGCGGTGGTCGCGCTGTTCTCGTTCGTGTCGCTGAGCACCGGTTCGCTCGCACATGCCGCGCAGAACACAAGTACGATGCGCGTGTCGGTCAGCGTCTTGCCGTATGTGCAGCTCAAGGTCATCTCGCAAGTGGAGCAGTTGCGTGTCACGCAGGCGGACATCGCGCGCGGCTATGTCGACGTGGCCAGCGGTTCGCACATCGCCATCAAGAGCAACAGCCGTGCCGGCTATGTGCTCGCCTTCGACAACCTGCCCGACGAAATCAGCTCGGTGCAAATCTCGGGGCTCGAGGGGGCGGTAGAAATCGGCTCCGACGGCGGCAGCGTGGTGCAGCGACTGGCCGGTGGCGCAGCCCCGCCGATCGAACTCAGTTATCGTTTCAAGCTGGCGAGCGGAATGCAGCCGGGCGAGTACCAATGGCCGGTGAACATGTCGGCGCGCGCCCTATAGGCTTGCCCGAAAGCGCCGATGGCCGCCGCCGCCCAGCAGTCCTCGGAAGCACCCCTCAGAAATACACCGTGTACACCAGATTGTCGGTGTAGTCGCCGACCTCGGCGTCCTCGCCCGGGAGGATGCGTGCATAAATATTGTGGGTGTACACCATTGGCACTTCCTTCGAGCCCGGCGCGGTGAAACTTTGTGCGACACTCGTTGTATTGCTGATGACCGTGTTATATCCACTGTCGCGATACAAGTTGTATGGCAACAACGCTCCGGAGGGGGACTTCATCGCCCGCTGCGCCGCCGACGGGCCATTGCCCACGCTCGCCGTGTAATACACGGTGATCGTTGGATTCTGCCCATTGTCCTTCTTGTTCGTGGTGCAGGTGACAATCGCCTGCGCGACCGTGGTGGTCGGCTGCGGATCGAACGGATCGTACTCGAGAAACTCGGCTTGTTGATCCATGGTGACGCTGCAATCGACATTGTCTGCCGCGGCGTAAGGGGCGGCAAGAAACAGGACCGACGCGAGCAGACACGCGGCTTTGCCGCTGGCCGGCATCGTCGGAAGGGTCATGGTTTTTCTGCTAAGCATATGAACTCCCCCAAATTGGGCAAAGGGTCACTTGTCGTTTTAAATGGTACCGTGACGCTGCAAGCACCGGCTGGCCATGTTACCTTCAGACTATTCTGCGCCACAAGTCCGGTTAAGTATACTTCGCCGTCATTTCCCACAGGAAATTCCTCTTCACTTCCATTGACCCGCACCATGCTGCCGGCGATCACAGGCTCGCCCTGCGCGCCGCGCAGTGTCATGGTGGCGCCATAAGCGCGGGAGATCGGAAACTTAAGCAAGATGCCGCTGCGCGCGTACGGCACCGCCTTCATGGTCAGGGTTCCCACCTTCACATCCATGTCGAGGTCGGTTTGCTCGACCCGCACCGAATTGTTCTCGTAGGCGCGCAGGTGGGGCAGCAGGGCGTATCCGTCGGCATTGGTGCGTGCGGTGAGGCGGTTGTCGACGTAGATCCTGACATTGGGCAGGTCGGGTAACTGGACGACCCCGAAGCTGTCGCTGATGCGGCGCGTCGCGAACGTCGCTCCGCCGAGCATGGCCACGCCGCCCGACATCTTGGCGCGCACACCCGTTTCGCCTTTGAAACTGGCCGCCTCGAGCGAGTAGTCGCCGACGCGGTTTTGGAGCAAGAGCGTGGCCCGGTGTTGGGCATTCTTGCCGGTTTGCAGGCGGTAACCGACGCCGCTGGCGGGATCGAGCGGACGCTGAAAGCGCAGCCGGGTGACATTTTCGGCACCGTCTTGGGCCGTATGGCTGGCGCTGACATAGTATTTTCTGCCCAATGGCATCGACCAGTTGAAGACCAGCGAGCGCGAGGGCGGTCCTTCGAGCGACTTGAATCCGGACACGGTCAGGCTGCCAAAACGGCCCAGCGAAATGCCATAATTTACGCTCGCCAGCGCGACCCGGGCTAGGCCCAGTGGTGTCTGGCGCACGTAGAAAGCGTTGAGCGTGCCGGCACCGCGCAGGTTGACGCCCAGATTGGCACTGGTTTGCCGGTGGATCGGGTTGGCCACGCTGCCGTTCCCTGGGCGCCTGAAGCTCGGGTCGGCAAGCTGGGTGCGCACGCCGACGCTGAACGCGTTCGATTGGCGTTCGACGCCCAAGGCCCACAGCCTGCCGCGGCCGGCGCCGCTGTCGCTGATTGCGAGCGAGGCATTGACCGAGGCCAGGGAAGCCAAGGTGCCGAGCAGGTTGACGCCGGCAACGCGGTCGCCGCCAGCTTGGGCCTGCAAATGCGTTTCCGCGGTGATGGCGTCGGTCAGTCCAAGCCTGAGCGTGCCGGAGCCAAATCCCGGGCCGTAGTCATTGTTGCGCTGGCCGTAGTTGCGGCGCAGGGCACCGGCTTCGAACGAGAAATCGACAATGCCTTTCCGCAGTAGACTCGAGCTCGAATAAAAAGGCTGGTTAATGACCTGTTCGCGTCCGGACAGGTCGCGTACCACCATGCTCACGTCGCCGCTGCCGCTGAGGGCGGGCAGGTCGTCGAGCGAGAATGGGCCCGGCGCCACCTCCCTGCGGGAGATCAGCACATTGTTGACGAACACGTCGACCGTCGAGGGCAAGGCCGCCTGCGCGCTGAAAACCTGGATCGGCAGCGTGATCAGCCCCGGATTGACGCGGAAATTGGTCGCGTACTGAATGCCGGCGAAACGCAATGCGCTGCCCCATCCGCTCGCTGGCCGGCTGATGGCGTCGCCCAGGCGCAGGCTCGCCGTCTTTTCTGGGCGGTCGACCGTGAACGTGGTGTCGAGGCGCACGAGCGCATGGCGTCCGTCGCGCGGATGGAGGGAAAATGCGGAGACCAGGTTGCCCAGTTTGCTGAAGTGGCCGAACTCGGTATTGGCCGAGAACGTCGACTCGCTTTGCGCGCGGGCGGCGTGTATATCATAGTTGAGGAACATGCCAGGCGCCGACAGGACGGGCACGGGCGCCGGGGCCGGCTGGCCCGTGCTGATGCTGCTCTTTAAAGCCTCGGCCTTGAACTCGATGGCAATCGTTTGCTTTGCTTCATCGAGCGTGATGGTTTTGGTGGGCAGCGAGGCGAGGCGGAAGTAGCGTTCGCCTTTGTATTCGACGAAGGGCCCGGCGGGCAGGACCACGCGCACCGCAATCAGATCGGCCTCGGTCATGAACAGCTCGCCGTTTCGGCTTTTGAGCACGAGCACGGTGCGCTCGATTTTTTGCTCGTTGACGTCGAGCGCCAGGAGCATTTGAGTGAAGGACTCGTTGTTCGAGGCCATCACCTCGGACTGGACGGCGAACGCGTCTGCGTCCGCCTTGGCGGCATGTGCCAGATTGCAGCTGGACCAGGCGGTGAGGCAGAGGACGGGCAGCAGACGCAGTTTATGGCCTGTCGAGTATGACATCGGCTTCCATCTCGCCCGCGTCGGTGAAGGCTTTGACGCGCAGCGCCGTACCCTTCAACGGCTTGGCCGGATCGATGGCCATCGTCCAGCTGCGCGATTGCAGCGGCAACAGGTAGGCGGACACTTGTTGGACCGCCAATGGGACGTCCTGTCCCGGCAGGTTCACCCTGAAATCGCTGACCTGCACGTGTGCCTGGCTATCGTTTTTTAGCATAACCGTGAGTTTGTCGGCGGCGCTTTTTTGCGCGCTGAAACGCAGGCCCGGTTTGGCCTTGATGTTTGGCTCCACGAACACCGGAATACTGATTCGCAGTGCCATTTGCAGGCCTTTGAATCCTTCTTTTTTCGCCGGCGGCACCTCCTGTATGTAGAGGCGGTAGCTCAGTTCGGTGGTCGGATCCGGACGGCGGCGCAGGCCGATGCGCACGACCTGGTTGCCTCCCGGCTGAACCGTGAATATCGGTGGCGTGGCGATCAGGTCGTCGGTGGGACTGTACTTGTCGACACCGTTCTCCTGGGTCCACAATGCGCGATGGAGTTGAATCACAACAGCGGCCGGACCATTGTTCGACACCGTCATCGCCGAACTTGTTCCTTTCGCCGACATCTCGATCCGTACCGGGGCGACGTGGAAGGCGCCCGCGTACGCTGGCGCGAACGCGCCCGCCATGAAAAAAGCGGCTGTGTGGACAGCCGCCAGGAACGTGCATTGGATCGACATTTTCTGCCCCTCAATGAGGCGTCTGTTTGATCGAACTGGCGGTCCCCTCGCGGGCACCGCCTGTCAAAATCAGAACGAGACGGTTACGACGACCTCGTCGGAGTAATCGCCGGCCGGCACGTCTTGGTCCGCGAGCGCAATTCCGCCGCAAACGTTGTAGTTGCGCACAGCTTTACTTGGCGCTTCGTCGACCGTTAAACCTGCGCCCCAAGGCACGGTGAAGCCGCAAAGCGCGTCCGCGTCGTTGCTAACCGGTTGAAACAATGCGTACTTCAGAGTTTCCACGCCATTGATGTCCTCCTTCATGTATCTCTCGCCGCCGACGTCATTGGCACCGAGATCGATGAGGATCGTCGGAATCGATTTTTTGGTGCAGGCGATCTGGACTTGGCCTTCGCCCTCCAGCATTGCGACGCTCGTGTCCGGAGTCAACTCGGGAAAGACCAAATCGGTCGTGGTGATTGTGCAGCTTTCCTTCACTTTAGCGGTCACAGCCAAAGGTTCGGCGGTGGCGACCACGCTCGACGAAGCGGCAAAAGCGAACAGGCCGGCGATCAACGACGACTTGAGGATGAATTGATGTTTCATGATTGTCCTTTTTTTATTTAGGGAGATCGGTCGCTTTAGTGCGGGGGTAGGGCACCGCTTGCTCGCTCTCGGAGTTGTCTTACGTGACGGCCCGATAATAACGCAACTTTTTCGTTGACGTGTGGAATTTCTATTGATTTTAGTTGATTTTTCTCAAATTATCGTCTTCAACACGGTAATTATTAAAAGTCCAACAATAATTCAATGCATTAAAACAACATCTATTGTACGAATGTTACAGCCGTGCGCGCGGGTATCGTGAAGCTTCCGGTTTCTTTTTTGTAACTGGCGCTAGCCGCGCGCGCGTCGGCGGCGCCGACGGCGGTGTGCACCGGATGCAACCGCAGCCGCTGCCCCTTGACCTGCGGCACCACCACGGTGTGCGCTACCTTGTCGACGTTGACGAAATACGCCACCCGCTTGAAGCGCGCGCCCGGATAGCCGGCGCCATCGATCAGGGCGGCCAGCACGGTCGGCTCCTGCCCGGCCCCGGTGTTCACAAAACGCAGGCGCGCCTTGATGTCGGCCGCGCTGCGCAGGCGGAACAGGGTCGAGCTAGCGCGGATGCGCAGCAGGTCCCTGAAGGCGTCGCGCGCGAACGCGATGTCGCTTGGCGACGGCTTAAAGGCGGGGTTGGCCAGCAGCGGCTTGATCAACGCCCAGTCCTTGCCGTTGTCCTCGAAGCGCGGCAGGCCGGTGCCGAAGTAGTTGTCGCGGTAGCTCCAGTCGATCCGGTTGAACCAGTCGCCCGAATTGAAGCTGTTGCGGTCGAGCGATTTCGAGCGCAGGGTGTCGATCCCCGCGTGGTAGTAGGCCACGCCCTGGCTGAAGGCGTTGATCGCCGCGCCCAGCACCTGCACGCGCGCGCGCTCGGCGGTGCTGGTGGCGGCCGGCAGCTTGAACACGTTCATGTCGTACAGGGTCTGGTTGTCGTGGTTCTCGACGTAGTTGACGACCTCGCCCGGCTCGCTCACGTAGCCGGCCGGCTGGCCGCCGTAGTCGATCGCCTCGAGCGCGACGGTGGCGCCCTGGTGGTTCTGCATCCGGTAGCTGCGGATCGAGCCGGCCAGTCCCACGCGCACCATGTCGGCCGCCCTGAGCAGGTCGGCCGCCGGGCGCGCGCCGGCCTGCGCGTTCGGGTCGTACACCAGGCCGTTGATGTAGCCCTGGCGCTTGACCATGTCGGCGCCGCTGTCGCCGGCCGAGCCGCCGCGCACGGCGTCGCGCGCGCGGTCGCTGAAGGTGCCGATGCCGCTGCCGTTCAAGGACAGCTGCGAGGCCTGCACGAAGCGCGTGCCGTTGGCGACCTCGCCGAAGTTCCAGCCCTCGCCGATCAGTTGCACCGGGTGGCCGGCGGCGGCGTCGACGCGGCGCTGCAGCTGCTCCATGACCGCGCGCGGCTGGTGCCCCATGAGGTCGAAGCGGAACGAGTCGATCTTGTACTCGCGCGCCCACAGCTCGGCCGACTCGACCATCAGCTTGCCCATCATGCGCCGCTCGGTGGCGGTGTTGTCGCAGCAGGTCGATTGCTCGACCTTTCCGGCGGCGTCGAGCCGGTGGTAGTAGCCCGGCACGATCCGGTCGAGCACCGATTTCTCCTTCTGGCCCGAGGCGAAGGTGTGGTTGTAGACCACGTCCATGCCGACCCGCAGGCCGGTTTGGTGCAGGTTCATGACCATCGCGCGCAGTTCGATCACGCGCCGCGCGCCGTCCGCCGCGTCGCTCGCGAAGCTGCCCTCGGGCGCGCTGTAGTGGAACGGGTCGTAGCCCCAGTTGAAACAGTCGGTCTCGGCGCTCTTTGACACCAGCGCCTGCTGCGCCTCGCCGTCGGGCGCGCCGGACGGGGCGGGCACGACGCAGCCGCTTTCGGGCACGCTGCCGATGTCGTAGACGGGCAGCAGGTGGACGTCGGTCATGCCGGCCCGCGCCAGCGCGGCCAGGTGCCGCATGCCGTTCGAGCCGCGCTCCGAAAACGCGGCGTACTTACCGCGGTTGGGCGCGCTGACCGTGGGGTCGTTGATCGAAAAATCGCGCACGTGCAGTTCGTAGATCGACATGTCGGTTTGCGCCTTGACCGTGCGTGGCGCGCGGTGCCGGTCCCAGCCCTTGGGCTTGAGCGAGGCCTGCGCGAGGTCGGCGATGTAGCTGCGTTTGGAGTCGGTGCTGACGCTGACCGAGTAGGGGTCGGTGACCAGGTTGCGCACCATGCCGGCGCCGGGCACGAACACATCGACCACATAGGTGTAGTACTTGCCGCGCAGGGTGGCGGGGGCGCTGGCGCGCCAGGCGCCGGTGCCCGCCTCGCGCAGCATCGGCGCGATGGCGGCGGCGCGCGCGCTGCCGCTGTCGTAGGTGCACAGCGACACCTGGCGCGCGGTCGGCGCCCACAGCGTGAAGCGGGCCGCGCCGCCGTCCACGCGCACGCCCAGGTCGGGTATGGCTTCGGCCGCGCGGTACAGGTCGTCGAGCGCGGCGCCGGACTGGATCCGGGTGGCTGCGAGCACGGTGCCGTCGGCCGCCTCGGCCACCAGCAGCAACTGCCCGGTGTGCATGGCGGCCAAATGCTTGGCGTCGGCGTCGGCCACGCGCAGCACCGGTCCGGCCGCCAGGTAGCCGAATCCCGCGGCCGCCCTGGCCGCCGTGGCGCCATCGGCCATCTCGAGCGTGAGCACGCGCTCGGCGCCGGCCAGCCTCGCGCCCGCGCTCGCATCGAGGGCGCCATCGGCCGAATAGGCGAGCTTGAAGACTTTGCCGCGGTCGGCGCCGGGCCACTGCAGATTGCGCCCGTCGCGCCAGACGGCGGCGGCCGGCGGCGCGGCGGCGGCCACCCGCAAAACGGTCTGGAACGGCGCGTCGCAGGCGTCGATGGTGGGGGCGTCGACCCCGGCGCTGGCGCCGCCGGCCAGTGCCGCCAGCACGGCGGCGATCGAAACTCGGGTGTGGGTCCGCATGCGATGTCTCCCTTAATCGTAGCTAAATTACATATATTTTCGAGTGGACGGGCGTGGTTGCGCCCGTTGATCGGTCTATGTTAACCGAATCACTGTAATTTTACTACGCGTTTTTGATGGCCTGTTGGCATCCAGCCCGCGCACGGGGCGCGGGCGGGACGGGTGGCGCGTCAGCCCTTGGCGACGGCGGTGCTGCGGTAGTTGTCGACCATCTGGTAGCGCGTCGCATACCAGCCGAAGATGATCGCCGCAAGGAGCGCGAACGCGGCGAAGAAGTACATCTGGAACGCCATCACGCTAAAGCCGCTGCTGGCGATGTTGGCAATCACCGCCTCGTTCATCACGCTCTTGTTGACGATCAGGACCCACAGGTTGCCGATGGTGGTGCCGAGGAACCAGAACGACATGATGGTGCCCTTCATCGAGGTCGGCGCCTGGCTGTAGGCGAATTCGAGTCCGGTGGCCGACACCAGCACCTCGGCGAAGGTGAGCAGCGCGTAGGGCAGGATCTGCCAGGCCATCGACACCGGCGTGCCGCCGTCCATGGCCACCTGCAAGGTGCCGGCGACGATCCAGGCCAGCGACGAGAACGCGATGCCGCACGTCATGCGGCGCAGCGGGCTCGGTTCGATGCCGCGGCGGCGCAGCGCCGGGTACAGCACCATGTTGTTGAACGGGATCAGCAGCATCACGAAGATCGGGTTCAGGGCCTGCATCTGCGACGGCACGAAGCTGAACGTGTGGCCGAGCACGGTGAGCACCGGCGGCACCATCTCCTTGGCCTGCACCACCCAGGTCGAGGCCTTCTGGTCGAACAGGGACCAGAACGGGGTGGTCAGGGCGAACACGATCAGGATGCGCAGCACCGCGCGCACGCCGTCGACCGCGTGGCCGGGATGGACGCGGCGCGCGCGTTCGAGCTGCATCGAGGTGCCGATGCCGCCGAAGGCGAGCAGCATCACGATGGCGGTGCAGGCGCTGATCACGAAGCCCCAGCTAAACGACATGGCCAGCGAGGCGACCGCGCCGGCCACGCCGAGCATGGCCACGTAAAGGCCGTAGCGCGACTCGCCGGGGCCCACCGAAAGCAGGGCGGTGCGCGCGACGCGCATGAACGAGTCCGGGCTGGCCGGCTCCGGCGGCACGTGGGAGTACTTCTTTTTACCGAACCAGAACACCATGGTGGCGATGAACATCAGGATGCCGGGAATGCCGAATGCGACCGAGGGGCCGTAGTCGCGCAGGAAGATCGGCATCAGCAGCGAGGCGAAGAACGAGCCGAAGTTGATCATCCAGTAGAACACGTCGTAGACCAGTTTGGCCTTGTTCTTGTTGGTCTGGTCGAACTGGTCGCCGACGAACGAGGAGATCAGCGGTTTGATGCCGCCCGAGCCGAGCGCGATCAGGAACAGGCCGAAATAGAAGCCGTTGATGTTGTCTTCGAACATGGCCAGGCACGCGTGCCCGGCGCAGTAGACCAGGCTGAGCCAGAACACCGTGTTGTATTTGCCGTAGAAGCGGTCGGCCAGCCAGCCGCCGAGCAGCGGGAAGAAGTACACGCCGATGACGAAGGTGTGGAACACGTGCTTGGCTTCGCCGGTGCGCTGCGCCTCGTCCGGGATGAACGTGAGCAGGGTCGAGATCAGGAACACCGTCAGGATGTTGCGCATGCCGTAGAAGCTGAAGCGCTCGCACCCTTCGGTGGCGATGATGTACGGGATTTGCCGGGGCATCGGGCCGTTGCCCT
Organism: Massilia glaciei; assembly: GCF_003011895.2. GTDB lineage: Bacteria > Pseudomonadota > Gammaproteobacteria > Burkholderiales > Burkholderiaceae_D > Telluria_A > Telluria_A glaciei. Next base: position 20,299 of record NZ_PXWF02000240.1, read on the forward strand.
GCGCGCCCGCCTGATCCGTGATTGATTCTGCCTTCGTCATTGGTGCTCCGATTGTTTTTCACAAAGACGCGATGCTAAGCCCAAGCTGGTGGGCTTGCAACAAGAAAACCGTGCGGCGGGCCCGGCTGGAAGCCGGTGGATCCCGCCGATGCCGGAATTTCCTTTGGAATTCCTGTAGTTTGACTACTACAAGTGTTGGCAATAAAGCGACACTGTATGTGCAAGTCATTGATAATTATGTGTTTTAGCTCAATTATCCACCGCCGTCCGCGATTTGTAATCTTGCTTGTTCTGATGTATATTCTCTACAAACCAATTCGACGACCATGCGCACGCGCTTGGCCGCTTTGCATCCACGGGACAAGACATGCACACTCCAGCCGCGCGCAATTCCAACCAGCAGACGCCATGGTGGCGCGAGGCGATCATCTACCAGGTTTATCCGCGCAGCTTCCTCGACACCGACGGCGACGGCGTGGGCGACCTGCCCGGCATCACAGCCAAGCTCGATTACATCGCCGCGCTGGGCGTCGACATCGTCTGGATTTCGCCGTTCTTCACCTCGCCGATGAAGGACTTCGGCTACGACGTGTCGGACTATTGCGACGTCGATCCCCTGTTCGGCACCCTGGCCGACTTCGACCGGCTGATCGCGAAGGCGCACGGCCTGGGCCTCAAGATCATGATCGACCAGGTGCTCTCGCACACGGCCGAGGCGCATCCGTGGTTCGTCGAGAGCCGCAAGAGCCGCGACAACCCCAAGGCCGACTGGTATGTCTGGGCCGACCCGCTGGCCGACGGCAACCCGCCCAACAACTGGCTGTCGGTGTTCGGCGGCTCGTCGTGGCAATGGGACAGCCGGCGCCGCCAGTACTACATGCATAATTTCCTGGTCAGCCAGCCCGACATGAACTTCCACCATCCCGAGGTGCAGCAGGCGCACCTCGACAACCTGCGCTTCTGGCTCGCGCGCGGGGTCGACGGGGTGCGCATGGACGCCTGCAATTTCCACTTCCACGACACCGCGCTGCGCAGCAATCCGGCCGCCACCAACCGCGACACCTCGACCGTGTCGGACGTGAACCCGTACGGCATGCAGTCGCACCTGTACGACAAGACGCGACCCGAGAACATCGCCTACCTGCGGAAAATCCGCGCGCTGCTCAACGAATTCGGCGCCATCGCCATCGGCGAGGTCGGCGCCGACGATTCGCTCGCCGTCATGGCCGACTACACCGCCGACGGCGACAAGCTGCACATGGCGTACAGCTTCAATCTGCTCACGGCCGACTCGTCGGCGGCGCACATCCGCAAGCAGGTCGAGGATTTCGAGGCGCGCGTCAAGGGCGGCTGGGCCTCCTGGTCGGTCGGCAACCACGACTGCCAGCGCGTGATGACGCGCTGGGGCGGCGCCGCCCCGACGCCGGCGCTGGCCAAGCTGGTGCTGGCGATGCAGCTCTCGCTCAAGGGCACCCCGTGCCTGTACCAGGGCGACGAGCTGGCGCTGGTCGAGGCCGACGTCCCGTTCGAGCTGCTGCAGGACCCGTACGGGATCACCTTCTGGCCCGAATTCAAGGGCCGCGACGGCTGCCGCACCCCGATCCCGTGGACCGACGAGGCCCCCAACGCCGGCTTCACCAGCGGCACCCCGTGGCTGCCGGTGGCCGCGCCGCACATCGCCGCCGCCGCCTCGTTGCAGGAGCTTGACCCGGAGTCGGCCCTCAATTTCGCGCGCCGCCTGATCGCCTGGCGCCGCACCGTGCCGCAATTGACGCGCGGCGAGATCGTGTTCTTCGACGCGCCCGAACCGGTGCTGGCGCTGCGCCGCGACCTCGACGGCGAGGCCGGCGTGCTGGCCGTGTTCAACATCGGTCCGCTGCCGGTCAGCTTCACGCTGGCCGCTGCCAGGGGCGCCACCGCGCTGGCCGGGCACGGCATGGCCGGCAGCGTCGACGGCGACCGGGTCACGCTGCCCGGGTTCGGCGCCTGGTTCGGCAGCGTCGGCTAGGAGCCTGAAGGGACTCGGGATCGTCGGCGCCAAAAAGCGCTGGACGGTCCGTATTTCGCCGCTTTCCCGGCCACTAGCTCGCTACTGGCACCGCGAAATCGTCACAAGCCAACGAGCACACTGAGTACGTCAACCAGCGGAAGCGAGCGCGATGACCAAAGCCACACCGAACGACGCCGAAAAATTCGCCCGCACCGCGTTCGCGGACGGCCCGCGCCTGCTCGCCGACATCGGCGCCACCCACGCGCGCTTCGCGCTGCAGACCGCGCCCGGCGTGTTCCGCTCGGTGCGCTTGCTGCGCTGCGACGACTTCAAGGGCATCGTGCCGCTGCTGCGATTTTATCTGGCCGACCACGCCGAGACCACGCTGCACCACGCGGCGCTGGCGGTGGCCAACCCGGTCAACGGCGACTCGGTGCGCATGACCAACCGCGACTGGGAGTTCTCGACCGACGCGGTGCGCCGCGAGCTCGGCCTGCACACGCTTTTGATCGTCAACGACTTCACCGCGCTGGCGATGGCCCTGCCGGGCCTGGCGCCCGGGGACCTGATGCAGGTCGGGCAGGGCAGCGCCGCCAGCAACGCCGTGATCGGCGTGCTGGGGCCGGGCACAGGGCTCGGCGTGTCGGGCGTGATTCCGACCGTGGACGGCTTCGTCACGCTCGGCAGCGAGGGCGGCCACGTCAACTTCGCGCCGGCCGACGAGCGCGAGTACGCGATCTTGCAGTTCGCCTGGCGGGAGTGGCCGCACGTCTCGAACGAGCGCCTGATCTCGGGCCCGGGGCTCGAAATCATCCACCGCGCGCTGGCGCAGCGCAACGGCGTGCGCCCGGACCAACTAAGCCCCCCCGAGATCATCGCCGGCGCGTTCGAGCGGCGCGACCCGTTGTGCCTCGAGGTGCTTGAATGCTTTTGCGGCATGCTCGGCGGCGCGGCCGCCAACCTGGCAGTCACGCTGGGCGCCTTCGGCGGCGTGTTCATCGGCGGCGGCATCGTGCCGCGCATGGGCGAATGGTTCGCCGGCTCGCCGTTCCGCGCGCGCTTCGAGTCCAAGGGCCGCTTTTCGGACTACCTGGCGCAGATCCCGACCTACGTCATCACCACCCCGAACCCGGCGTTCCACGGGGTCGCGACGATCCTGTCGGAGCACCTGCGCGGGCGCAGCGGCGCCAACACCTTGATGGAGCGCATCGGCCACCTGCAGCACGAGCTGACCCCGGCCGAGCAGCGCGTGGCCACGCTGGTGCTGGGGCAGCCGCGGCTGGTGCTCAACGAGCCGATCGCCGGCATCGCGCGGCTGGCCGAGGTGAGCCAGCCGACCGTGATCCGCTTTTGCCGCTCGCTCGGCTTTCTGGGCCTGGCCGACTTCAAGCTCAAGTTCGCCAGCAGCCTGACCGGCGCCATTCCGGTGCGCCACAGCCAGGTGCGCAACAGCGACAGCACCCACGACCTGTCGGCCAAGGTGGTCGACAACACGGTTTCGGCGATTCTGAAGTTCCGCGACCAGCTCGACGTGCGCTCGATCGACCGCGCGATCGAACTGGTGAGCAAGGCGAACCGGGTCGAGTTTTACGCGATGGGCAATTCGCGCGTGGTCGCGCTCGACGGCCAGCACAAGTTTTTCCGGTTCCGGATTCCGACCGCCTCGTATGGCGACTCGCACCTGTTCACGCTCGCGGCCGAATTGCTCAAGCCGGGCGACGTCGTGATCGCGATCTCGAATTCGGGGCGCCTGCCCGAACTGCTCAACGCGGTTGACGCCGCGCGCGCGGCCGGCGCCGACGTGATCGCCATCAGCAGCAGCCACTCGCCGCTGGCGCGCAAGGCCAGCGTGTGCCTGGCGGTCGACCATGCCGAGGACAGCACCACCTTCCTGTCGATGATCTCGCGCATCCTGCAGTTGCTGCTGATCGATATCGTCTCGGTCGGCATTTCGGTCGAGTCGCACAACGCGAACAACGGCGGCGCGCCGGCCCAGGCCGAGAACGAGCTCGAGCACAGGCGCCTGTTGATTTCACATCTCGATAGCTGAGAGGCTGAGAGTCTTTCGACCATGCCCGCTCAGCTCGCCGGAAAGCGCCCGCTCGTCGTTGCAAATGCTCGCCATAGCCCGAGCTATGGCTGTGCTTTGCGCCTCGATCGGCCACCTTCTGGCGCGCTGCTCGGCCACGTCCGAAAAACTCTCAGCCTCTGAGCCGGCGGCGGGGCGCGGCTGGGCGGGCGCGGCTAGCTTGCCGCCGTCGCCCCATGCAGCGCCGGCGCAAGGGGCGCGGCCGATGGATGCTGGTCTGGCGCCTGCGCCACCGCCGGCGCGCCGGCCTTGGCCGCGGAAGCGTCGCCGCAGCCCTACAGGGCGGCAGTGAGCGCGACGATCGTGCCGAGCACGCAGAGGTGGATGATTTTTTTCGCAGTGGTTCTCATGATATTGCCTGTTGCCCCGGTGAAGTTCCAATTGATACTAAACGATAGCTAGCCGCACAGCAATAAGAGCCCGGAGCGGCGCCGCTTGGTGTTGCTCTTGCGCATCTATCCGTGCGGCCGCCTGTCCCGATACCCTTCATGTTCAGTGTGGCGCCGCGCGGCATCGGTTCCCCGCGCGCGAAAGCGCCGCCTATTTGTGTTTTTTAAGCAGGCACGACAGGTTGGGCGTGAGCAGGCCGGGGCCGACGCCGAGAAGGCGCGCGATCCGCAGCAGCGACGCGAGCCGCTTGGGCGGCATGCCCATCGCCAGCCGCGAGCGCGCGAAAAAGCCGTCCAGCCGCGGCAGGTCGAGATTGTCGTAGCCGGGGCCGAAGCCGTGGCGCGCCATCCACGGCGACATGCCGCGCTGCGGCGGACTGGCGAGCAGGCGGTCGAACCAGCGCGGCAGGTAGTTGACCAGCCAGCGGTGCGAATGGGCCTCGCGCGGCCACAGGCGGTTGCTGGTGCCTGTGAGCAAAATCAATCCGCCGGGCGCGAGCACGCGGTCGATCTCGCGTTGCACCGCCGCGATCTGGCACGGTTCCACATATTCGAGCACGCTGTTGCAGGCGATCACGTCGAACTGGCTGTCGGCATAGGGCAGGGCGCGCGAGTCGGGGATGAACGCGAAATCGATGCCGTCCTTACCGTAGCGGGCCGCGTTCAGGCGCGCCAGCTCGACGTAGCCCTCGGAGATGTCGGAGGCGGTCACGCGCGCGCCCATGTGCGCGAACAGGATCGCCGAGGCCCCCACGTTGCAGCCGAACTCTAGCAGCTTGAGGCCGGCCAGTTCGAGCGGCAGCGCCTCGGCGATGTGGCGCAGGTGCTCCCACTCGTAATCGACATAGCCGCCCACCCACTTGTCGCCCGGGCGAAGGTTGAGGCGGCGTGCCTGCACCTCGAACGCCTCCTGCATCGGCTTGGACACCACCGCCGGCCGGCGTGCATCGAGCATGGTCGTCATCTGCTTCCCCTATTGTCTGAGCGAAACTCCACTATAGGTTCCTGCAATCAATGCCGGTTTGCGCAATATCAAAAAAGCAAAAAGCCCGCAAGGCGCGAACCTTGCGGGCTTTCCATTCAAGCGTCGGCGCGGCGTCGCCGCCGCGCCGGAGGCATTACATCATGCCGTCCATGCCGCCCATGCCGCCCATGCCGCCCATGCCGCCCATGCCGCCGCCAGCCGCTTTGTCTTCAGCCAGTTCGCACACCATGCAATCGGTGGTCAGCATCAGGCCGGCGATCGACGCCGCGTTTTGCAGAGCCGAACGGGTGACCTTGGCTGGATCCAACACGCCCATTTCGACCATGTCGCCGTAGGTGCCGTTGGCGGCGTTGTAACCGTAGTTACCCGTGCCAGCCAGAACTTGTGCGACCACGACCGACGCTTCGTCGCCGGCGTTTTGCACGATCATGCGCAGCGGCTCTTCCATTGCGCGCATGACGATCTTGATGCCGGCTTCCTGGTCAGGATTGTCGCCTTTGACCGTGATGTTGGCGCGCGCGCGCAGCAGGGCCACGCCGCCGCCGGGAACGATGCCTTCTTCGACGGCCGCGCGGGTCGCGTGCAGCGCATCTTCAACGCGGGCTTTCTTTTCTTTCATTTCGACTTCGGTGGCTGCGCCAACCTTGATCACCGCGACGCCGCCGGCAAGCTTGGCCACGCGCTCTTGCAGTTTTTCACGGTCGTAGTCCGAGCTTGCCTCTTCGATCTGGACGCGCACTTGCTTGACGCGCGCTTCGATCGCTTCGGCCTGGCCGGCACCGTCGATGATGATGGTGTTTTCCTTGCCCACTTCGATGCGCTTGGCTTGGCCCAGTTCGGCCAGCGTGACCTTCTCGAGCGTCAGGCCGACTTCTTCGGCGATGACCTGGCCGCCGGTCAGGACGGCGATGTCCTCGAGCATAGCCTTGCGGCGGTCGCCAAAGCCCGGGGCCTTGACCGCGCAGGTCTTGAGGATGCCGCGGATGTTGTTGACGACCAGGGTCGCCAGCGCTTCGCCTTCGATGTCTTCTGCGATGATCAGCAGTGGACGGCCGGCCTTGGCCACTTGCTCGAGGATCGGCAGCAGATCGCGGATGTTCGAGATCTTCTTGTCGCACAGCAGGACGAATGGATTGTCCTGGATCGAGACTTGTTTCTCTGGATTGTTGATGAAGTAGGGCGACAGGTAGCCGCGGTCGAACTGCATGCCCTCGACGATGTCGAGTTCGTCGTTGAGCGACTTGCCGTCTTCAACGGTGATGACGCCTTCCTTGCCTACTTTTTCCATCGCCTCGGCGATGCGCTCGCCGATCGAGTAGTCCGAGTTGGCCGAGATGGCGCCGACCTGGGCGATTTCCTTGGTCGTGGTGCATGGCTTGGAGATCTTGGCCAGCTCTTCGACGGTGGCGGCGACCGCCTTGTCGATGCCGCGCTTGAGGTCCATCGGGTTCATGCCGGCGGCGACGAACTTCATGCCTTCGCGCACGATCGCCTGGGCCAGCACGGTGGCGGTGGTGGTGCCGTCGCCGGCGTTGTCGCTGGTGCGGGAAGCGACTTCCTTGACCATTTGCGCGCCCATGTTCATGAGCTTGTCTTTGAGTTCGATTTCCTTGGCGACCGACACACCGTCCTTGGTGATGGTCGGGGCGCCGAACGAGCGCTCGATGACGACGTTGCGGCCTTTCGGGCCGAGCGTGACTTTTACCGCGTTGGCGAGGATGTTGACGCCTTCAACCATTTTGGCGCGCGCTGCGTCGCCGAAGATAACTTCTTTAGATGCCATGTTGATTTCTCCGAGAGATGGATAGGGGTGATCGTGGGATTACTTGACCAGCACGGCCATGATGTCTTCTTCACGCATCACCAGCAGCTCGTCGCCGTCGACCTTGACGGTTTGGCCGGAGTATTTGCCGAACAGGACGCGGTCGCCGACCTTGACTTCGAGCGGGCGCACTTTGCCGTCTTCGAGGACTTTGCCATTGCCAATGGCGAGAACTTCGCCTTGATCCGGTTTTTCGGCGGCTGCGTCAGGAATGATGAGGCCGGACGCGGTTTTGGTTTCCTGGTCGAGACGCTTGACAATGACGCGATCGTGCAATGGGCGAAGATTCATGCAAAACTCCTTAAAAGTCAATGGTTTAACTATCTGTCGGCGGGGCCGTCGCGGCCCATCCGGCTTCCTGTTTTGCCGCCCCAACAGGTTGCGGCGGCGGGAAAGAGTTGTTAGCACTCTCTGCTAACGAGTGCTAATTATAGGGACGACTAGCTTGTTTTTCAAGTCTGCACGTGTTTATTTACCGATTAAGCTTGCGCCAGCGCAAACCCGGCATGTCGTGCGCTTCGGCAAAAGCGCGTCCGCCGGACGGTTTCTGGCCACAAGATTCCGTACCCGAGCTGTGGCGGCGCCGCCGCGCCAACCGCCGGTATGGCATCATTCGCAACCGGGGTCTGACCCCACTTATGGAATATTGCGCAACCGGGGTCAGACCCCGATCGAGAAAATCTGCCCGAAAAAGTTAGTCGCACCGGCTACGCGATACCAAGAATCAACAATTTCGCAACCGGGGTCTGACCCCACTTAAGGAATCTTTCATAAGTGGGGTCAGACCCCGGTTACAAAAAATTGCGGCCACGGTTGGGAAAGATTGCGGCCGGGGGCGCGCTGAATCGGTTGACGGCAATTCGTCCGGGGTTCTATAGTGAGGGATGATTTCTGAATTCCAAGCTCTGTCCGACAAAATCAACCTGCTCGCCGAGTTGACCCGGTCGCTTCGCCGCGAGAACGCCCACTTGCGCCAATCCAATGCCGCGCTCGCCGCCGAGAACCTCGCCTGCCGCCAGCGCCTGTCCCAGGCACAGCTGCGCGTCGAGGCCCTGCTGGCGAGCCTGCCCGGCGCCGACGACGCGCCCGATCCCGCGCCCGATCCCGCGCCCGATCCCGCGCCCGATCCCATTAACGACGATGAGGCCGTGCAATGATCCATCTCGATGTGAACATCATGGGCATGCCCTATCGCCTGGTCTGCAAGGAGGGCGAGCAGAAAACCCTGCGGGAGGCGGTCGCCTTCCTCGACGGTAAAATGTGCGCCCTGCGCGACTCCGGCAAGGTCAAGGGCAACGACCGCATCGCCGTCATGGCCGCCCTCAGCGTGGCCGCCGAATTCCTGTCCGTCAAGGCGCCCCAGGGCCCGCTGTCCGACATGTCCATCCTCGAGGTCAAGCAAAAGCTCGGCGACATGCACGAGGCGCTCGACCACGCCCTGACGCCGCAGGAAAATCTGTTCTGACAAACCAATTTCGTTTGACATGCCATTTGATCGGAGTAAACTCCGTCTCACCCTGCGGTGTTCGCGATTGCCATATATTCCTTGAACCATTTATGTGCACAGGTTGCGGAATTTTGTTTGATGGGAGTGCGCGTCGCTAGTCCGACGAACCCGAAATTGAACTAACTGTGACCGCCTTGAACCATTAGGTTCAGGATGCCGGCAAAAACGGCACATGCGGGGCTCTATTTCGAAGGCGGTTGCGGGCGTTTGCCGCGCAACCGTTTTTTTTCGCCCATCCCCCCCCCACCGCGAGCGCCCATGGCCCACTGGTTGATGAAGTCCGAGCCCGACGAGGTGAGCATCGACGACGTCGCCGCCGCGCCCGCCCAGACCGTGCTCTGGTTCGGGGTGCGCAACTACCAGGCGCGCAACTTCATGCGCGACGGCATGCGCGTCGGCGACCAGGTGCTGTTCTACCATTCGAGCTGCGCCGAGCCGGGCATCGCCGGCATCGTCGAGGTCGCCAGCACGGCGTTCCCCGACCCGACCCAGTTCGACCCCGCCAGCCCCTATTACGACCCCAAGGCGAGCGCCGCCGCGCCGCGCTGGGTCAGCCTCGACGTGCGCCTGGTGCGCAGGTGCGCCCCACTGGGCCTCAAACAGCTGCGCGCGTTCCCCGAGCTGGCCGCCATGCGCCTGCTGGCCAAGGGCAGCCGGCTGTCGGTCATGCCGGTCGAGGCCGCCGAGTGGGACTTCATCGCCGCCCGCCTCGGCGCGCCCTGAGCGAGCGCCCCGCGCGACTATTTGACAGCCCCCATGGATGGCGTGCTATGGTGACTACCTCAGTTTCCATATAACCACTCACCCATGCGCCTACCACACCGCTCGAGCGATATCGCGATCGCTTTCGCCTCGCTGCTGGTGTTCGCCATCGTCTTGTCGATGGGCTTGTCGGTCTGGTGGTCGCGCCAGCAACTGGTCGAGGAATGGCGCCAGCAACTGAGCAACATCTCCCTGATGCTCGCCGCGCAAACCTCGCAGCAGGTCACCTCGGCCTACCTCGCGCTCGACAGCGTGGCCGACTCGGTGCACGCGAGCGGCATCGTCACCGCCGCCGACCTGCGCGGGCGCCTCGGCGGCGCCGAGGTGGCCCAGGGCTTGCGCGACAAGTCGCAGGGCATGCCGCAGGTGACCGCCCTGATGATCGTGGCGGCCAACGGCGACATCGTCAACCAGTCGGGCGGGCGGCGCGGCGGCGCCAACCTGGCGCGGCGCGATTTTTTCCAGGCCCACCTGCGCGACGCCGGCCTCGGCACCTTCGTCAGCGCCCCCGTCCAGCAGGGCGGCGAGGGGCGCTGGACGTTCCACCTGAGCCGGCGCCTGAACGGCCCGGACGGCCAGTTCCTCGGCCTGGTCGTGATCGGCTTCTCGTCGAACTACCTGAGCGACTTCTACGCCAAGAACAGCCTCGGCGAGGGCGCCAGCGTGAGCCTGTTCCGGCGCGACTTCACGCTGCTGGCGCGCTGGCCGCACCAGGACGCGCTGGTGGGCAAGACCAACCGCACCGGCGCCTCCTACCGCATCATCGAGCAGATGAAGCGCAGCGAGGGCGTGGTGCTGATCTCGGGCGCGCAAATGGCCGACGGCAACATGAGCGAGCCGCGCTTGGGCGCCTCGCGCAAGATCCCGCACTACCCCCTGATCATCAACGTCACCGCCACCGAGGACGTGTTCCTGGCCCAGTGGTACCGCTATGCGACCATGCTCACGCTGGTCGCCGGCCTGAGCATCCTGGTCGTCGTGTTCGGCTCCGTCGTGCTCGCGCGCACCCTGCGCAAGCGCGAGCGCGACATGGGCGCGACCGAGCGCCTCAAGGCCGAGGCCGACGCCGCCAACCTGGCCAAGTCCGAATTCCTGGCCATGATGAGCCACGAGATCCGCACCCCGCTGACCTCGATCATCGGCTTCGCCGAGATGCTCGGCAGCGCGCAGGAGGTCGAGATCCGGCGCGACGTCGGCCAGGTCATCCTGCGCAACGGCCACCACCTGCTGGCCCTGATCAACGACATCCTCGACATCTCCAAGATCGAGGCCGGCCGGCTCGGGCTCGAGAGCGTCGCCTTTTCGCCCTACGAGACGGCCACCGCGGTCGACTCGATGATGCACGCGCAGGCGCTGAGCAAGGGCATCGCCTTCCACGTCGCCATCGACTACCCGTTCCCGTCGCAGGTGATGGGCGACCCGACGCGCTGGAAGCAGATATTGTTCAACCTGTGCAGCAACGCCATCAAGTTCACCGAGCTCGGCACGGTGCGCCTGCGCCTGCGCTACGACGATGCCGGATCGCACCTCGTGTGCCAGGTCAGCGACACCGGCATCGGCATCTCGGCGGCCCAGCGCAAGCTGTTGTTCGCGCCGTTCTCGCAGGCCGACAACAGCATCGCGCGCAAGTACGGCGGCACCGGCCTGGGGCTGCACCTGGTGCTGCAGCTGGCCACCAGGATGGGCGGCACGGTCGACGTCTCGAGCGAGCTGGGCAAGGGCTCGGTGTTCGAGGTCGAGATCCCGGCCGCGCCCGCGCCGGGCGCCGGGATGCTGGCGCGCTCGCCGATGGCGGCCGCGCGCGCGGCGATGGCATCCGGGCTGCCCTCGGCCCGCCTGCGCGGCAGCGTGCTGCTGGCCGAGGACGGCCCCGACAACCGCATGCTGATCTGCGCCTTCCTGGCCCGCCTCGGGCTCGAGGTGCAGGTCGCCACCAACGGCGTGCAGGCGGTCGCGCTGGCGCTCGGCGGCGACTTCGACCTGATCCTGATGGACATCCAGATGCCCGTCATGGACGGCATGCGCGCCACCGAGATGCTGCGCCTGGCGGGGCAGAAGCTGCCGATCGTCGCGCTCACGGCCAACGTGATGGCCGAGGACGAGCGGCGCTACCTGGCGGCCGGCTGCTCGCACTGCGTGGGCAAGCCGATCGATTTCAACGCCCTCACGCAGCTGCTGGCCGCATTGCTCAGCATCGAGCTGGCGCCGCCGGCGCCCGAGCGCGACAGCTTCGCGCCGATCCGGCGCGCCTTCGAGAGCCAGTTGCCGCTGCGGCTGGCCGAATGCGGGGCGGCCCTGCGCGCTGCCGACTGGCCCGAGCTGGCGCGGCTGGCGCACATGCTCAGGGGCTCGGCCGGCTCGTTCGGCTATCATGGCGTCACCGCGCTCGCCGGCGAGGTCGAGGGCGCGCTCGCGCGCGGCGACCACCGGCGCGCCGCCGAGGCGATGCGCCGCCTGTGCGAGCTCGACGAAGTTTGCCGCCTGCGCCCGCAGGGCGGCCCGGCGCCCACCCCGAACCCGACACCAATCTAGTTCCACCCGACGACAAGGACACCGACATGCCGAACCAGGGACAGCCCAAGCAGGGCAAACTCAAGCATCTGATACTGATCGTCGACGACGACCTGCTCATACTCGGCCTGATCAGCAACTACCTGCAGGAGGCCGGCTACGACGTGCGCATGGCCACCTCGGGCCAGATGGCGCTCGACATGGTCGCCGAGAGCGGGCGCGAGCCCGACCTGGCGCTGCTCGACATCAACATGCCCGGCATGTCGGGCATCGAGCTGGCGCGCCTGCTGCTCGACGAGGCCGCGATCCCGTTCATGATCCTTTCGGCCAGCGACGACGACAACGTGGTGCGCCAGGCCACCGCCTGCGGCGCGCTCGGCTACCTGCTCAAGCCGGTCGACCCGGGGCGCATCCTGCCCGGCGTGCGCGCGGCGCTGGCGCGCGCGGCCAAGACGGCGCGCCCGCGCGGCTCGGAGCGGCGGATGGCGCTGGCGCTGCAGACCGGCGGCGAGACCGGGATGGCGGTCGGGGTGCTCATGGAGCGCCACAAGACCGACCGCCAGTCGGCGTTCCAGGCCCTGCGCGAGCACGCGCGCCTGAGCCAGCGCAATCTCAACGACGTCGCCAACGAGGTGATCGCCTCGTCCGAGACCCTCAACGCCTACGCCGCACGGATGCCCGCGCCCGCGCCCAAGTGAGGCGGCGCGCCAGCGCCCAGGCCAGGCGGCGCGTCCGCGCCCAAGCGGGGCGGCGCGTCCGCGCCCAAGCGGGGCGGCGCGCCTGATGGACTGGGGCCTGGTCCTGGTCCTGCTGCTCATGGGCGCGGCCGGCGGCTTCGCCGCCGGCCTGCTCGGCATCGGCGGCGGCATGCTGCTGGTGCCGTTCATCACGATCATCTTCACGGCGCGCCAGTTCGCGCCGGAACTGGTGGTGCACATGGCGATCGCCACCTCGCTCGCGACCATCCTGTTCACCTCGCTTTCCTCGGTGCGCGCGCACCACCTGCACGGCGCGGTGCTGTGGCCGGTGGCGGCGCGGCTGGCGCCCGGCATCGTGCTCGGCGCCTGGCTCGGGCCGTGGCTGGCCCAGCAGATGGACACGGCCACGCTGGCGCTGTGCTTCGCCGGCTTCGTGGCGTTCTCGGCGACCCAGATGCTGCGCAACGCCCGGCCCAGGCCCGGGCGTGAGCTGCCGGGCACGCCCGGGATGCTCGGCGCCGGCGCCGTGATCGGGGTGCTGGCCGGGCTGGTGGGGGCCGGCGGCGGCTTCATCTCGGTGCCGTTCATGGGCTGGTGCAACGTCAAACTCCACAACGCGGTCGCGACCAGCGCCGCGCTCGGTTTTCCGATCGCGCTCGCCGGCACCTTGTCGAACATCTGGTTCGGCTGGGGCGATCCGCGCCTGCCGGCCCATTCGCTCGGCTACATCTACCTGCCGGCGCTGCTCGTGATCGCGGTCGCGAGCGTGGCCATGGCGCCTCTGGGCGCGCGCGCGGCGCACCGGATGCCGGTGGCAAAGCTGAAGAAGATCTTCGCGCTGGTGCTCTACGCGCTGGCGGTGTACATGCTGTGGAAGGGTTTGCACTGAGGTTGTAGCGCGCGTCCGATGGCGCCCTCAAACGCCGGCCGGCGGCGGGCGTGGCGGCGCCGCTTCGGGCCTGGCGTCACGCCGCCTTGTCGTCCGGCGCGACCGGCTCCGTGGCCGGCTGCGCGCTTTGCAGCGTGGCGACATGGCCGCCGCGCAGCCACCAGAACAACACCGCCATCATGAACGGGCCGACGAACAGGCCGAGCACCCCCATCGTCGAGACCCCGCCGAGCAAGCCGAAGAGCACGGCCAGGAACGGCAGGTTGACGCGGTGGCCGATCAGCCGCGGGCGCACGAATTTGTCGACCAGAAAAAGCTCGAACGCGCCCCAGCAGAACAGGCCGAGCGCCGCGTCGGGATGGCCCTGCCCCAGCAGCAGCAGCGAGACCAGGCTGAAGGCGAGCGGGGCGCCGCCGGGAATGAGCGCGAGGTAGCCCGTGATCACCGCCAGCAGCGCCGGCGCGGGGGCGCCGGCGACGGCGTAGGCCAGGCCCAGCACCACGCCCTCGAGCAGCGCTACCGAACACAGGCCGAGCGCGGTGCCGCGCACCGACAGCGGGAACAGGTAGCGCAGCACGCTGTAGTGCGTCGGCGTGATCCGCTCGCCCGCGTGGTCGACGTACCTCACCACCGCCGGGCCGTTCAGATACAGGATGAACAGCGTCAGCAGCGCCAGGAACAGGTACAGGCCATTGGCCAGGATGACCGAGCCGAGCATGCGCACGGTGCCGGTGAGATGCGGCACGAGGTCGCCGGCGGTCGAATGGATCAACGCGTTCAGTCCGCCGGGGGCGGCGAGGTTTTCCTGCCACCATTTGAGGGCCGGTTCGGCCACCAGGGGCAGGCGCGCGATCCAGTACGGCGCCGGAATGCCGGTCTGGTTGATCTGGCCCAGCACCCGCTCGACCGTGGCGAGCTCGTTGCTAAGCGTGTTGAACAAAAAAATGGCGGGACCGACAAAACTGATCACGAGCATGGCCAGCAAGGCGCTCGCGCTGCCGATGCCCGACCAGCCGCGCCGCAGCAGCCTTTGATGCAGGGGCCAGGTGATCACGGCGAGCAGGCCGGCCCATGCGAGCGCGCCAATGAAATGCTGAAGCAAAAAAGCCAGCGCGACCGCGAACAACAACGGCAAAAGTAGGGAAATTTTGGACATGCCCAATCTTCCGAGAAAGACTGAAGGAAGTCAATGAAGCCGCTTTCAATTCTTCGTCGATGTACATCGTTGATCGCCGCCAGGCGCGCCGCCGCGATCGGGCCCGTGGCGCTCGCCGCGTTGGCGTGGCATGCCAAATCCCCGCCGGCGATGCCCCCGCCGTGGGTTTGCCCTAAGCGGCCACACCACCGCGCGCGTCGCGCTTGTAGGCCCACACCAGCAAGGCGATGCCGCCGACGATCATCGGCAGCGACAGCGCCTGCCCCGAGGTGATCGTCACGCCGGCGAAGGTTTTCTCCCAGTCCGGCACGCGGAAGAATTCGGTGAAAAAGCGCGCGCAGCCGTACAACAGGGTGAACACCGCGCCGACCGCCAGTTGTGGGCGCCGCTTGCGCGCGAACAGCCACAGGAAGACGAACACCAGCAGGCCGTCGACCAGCATCTGGTACAGCGGCGACGGATGGCGCAGGCCCTCGAGGAACACCGGCACCGGCGTGAGCGCATATTGCTTGTCGGGCCACTGCATGGCCCAGGGCAGGGCGGCGTCGGCGACGCGACCCGGCAGTTCGGCGTTGATGAAGTTGCCCAGGCGGCCCGCGGCGTAACCGAGCGGCACCAGCGGCGCGATGAAGTCGTAGACGTCGAACAGGTGGCGCTTGGCCTTGCGCGCCCACAGCGCCATGGCGACCAGCACGCCGATGAAGCCGCCGTGGAAGGACATGCCGCCCTGCCAGACCTTGGGGATCTCGAGCGGGTTGGCGAAGAAATGGGCGGGCTGGTAGAACAGCACCTCGCCGAGGCGCCCGCCGATGATCACGCCGAGCATGCCGTAGAATAACATGTCGTCGAGGTCGTCCTTGGTCCAGCCCTTGGCCGCGACGTGGGGCAGCTTGATGCGCTGGCGGCCGAGCACGATGAACAGCGCGAAGGCGAGCACGTACATGAGGCCGTACCAGTGGATCGGCCAGCCGAAAACGGTGAACGCGACCGGGTCCGGCATCGGGTGAATCAGCATGATGTGTTGTCCTTAGTAATTCGGTTGGGTGGGCCAAACACCCCCTGCGGCACCAGCCCGCTGTCGCGGCGCCCGCCAAGCCCGTTGCGCAATCCGGCGCGGGGGGGCGTGCAAGGCACGGTATTCTACGCCGGGAGGCATCGGCTTGGATACCGATTGTGGCACAAGGGCGAACCCGCGCCGGACGCCGCGCTGATCGGCGGGGGCGGCAATGGAAGTGGCGGGCCGGTCGGGCTGGTGACGGACGGGTGATTGTCAAGGCGCACCCGGGGCGTGGCGGCGGGGCACGTCTTGCCCCAAAGCCTAAGTGGACGGCGCCCTCGCGCAGGTCGAAGAGGGCGGTTCGGCCACCATCGACGCGAGGCGGGCGCGTGCCGCGGCACGCCGATTGCCCGCTTGCGCTACCGCCGGCGCTTGCTACTTCTTGCTTTTGTCAAAAGCATCCTTGACGCGCTTCTTGCGGCGCACCTCGTCTTCGTTCACGGCTTTCTTCTTGTCGAGGCCGAGCATCTTCTCGAAGAATTCGAACCACAGGAAGGCGACCAGGGCGAGGCCGGCGATGTGCCACCACGAGACTTCGCCAAAGCGCCAGATCTCGGCGAACTTTAAGCCGGAAAGGGCGAAAATGAGAATGATTAGAAACATGGATATCCTTTTAGTGCTTCCATAGTACAAAAGATTGTGATGCTCGTGGGAACTAACTTTGGCGGCGTGGCCGCACGGCGTCAACCTGTTACAACGCTGTCGCGTTTGTAACAATGAATACAGTCCCGACTTGTTTGACGCGGTTCACTATAGAATGCATCATTGCTGCACATTTTGGAGAGTCACATGAAACGTTCTTTGATGGTTTTGGCCGCGATCTCGGCCGCTTTCGCCTCGACCGGCGCGCTCGCCAACCCCGATCTGGCGAAAGCGAAAAATTGCATGTCCTGCCACGCGATCGGCACCAAATTGCTCGGTCCCGCGTTCAAGGATGTCGCGGCCAAGTATGCCGGGCAGAAAGACGCCGAGAGCAAGCTCGTGGCCAAGGTGCTCAAGGGTGGCACGGGCGTGTGGGGCCAGTTGCCGATGCCGCCGAACGCGCAACTGAGCGAGGCCGACGCGCGCGCGCTCGTCAAGTGGGTGCTGGTGCAAAAATAAGCGCCGGCGTGGGGCCGCCGGGCCCCAACACAAAGAACGAAAAAAAGCGCGCCGGACCCGGCGCGCTTTTTTTACGTCCCGCCGCCGCGGCCTTTGCAGCGGCCTTTGCCGCCTTACTGGACCACTTCCATCTTGGTCTTGGCGCCGCCCTTGTAGGTGTACAGGGTCAGCGAGCCATCCTTGATGTCGCCGAAGTTGTCGAACTGGATCATGCCGGTCACGCCCTGGTGCTTGATCTTCTGCAGCACCGGCAGGTACTTCGTCGGCTCGGCCGAGTTGGCCGTCTGCATGGCCTTGGCCATCACCATCACGGCGTCGTAGACGTACGGCGCGTAGATCTGGACGTCGGCCTTGTACTTGGCCTTGTAGCGCGAAACGAAGTCGGCCATGACCTTCTCCTGCGCGCCCTTGACGCCGCCCGCCTCGGCGCAGGTGACGCGGTTCTCGCCGATGGCGTCGCCGGCCAGCAGCGCCAGCTTGGGGGTGCAGATGCCGTCGCCGCCCATGAACTTGGCGTCGATGCCGAGCGCCTTCATTTGCTTGAGCATCGGGCCGGCCACCGAATCCATGCCGCCGAAGAAGATCAGGTCGGGCTTCTTGCCCTTGATCGAGGTCAGGATAGCGGTGAAGTCGGTCGCGTTCGGGTTGGTGAATTCCTTGCCGACGATCTGGACGGCCTTCGACTTGCCCTTGGCGCCCTTGATGAACTGGTCGGCGACGCCCTGGCCGTAGGCCGAGCGGTCGTCGATCACGGCGATCCGCTTGGCGCCCAGTTTTTCGACCGCGTAGCGGCCCAGCGTGCCGCCGAGCTTGTTGTCGTTGGCGACCACCCGGAACGCCGACTTGAAGCCCTGCTTGGTGTATTGCGGGGTCGTGGCCGACGGCGAGATCTGCGGGATGCCGGCGTCGTGGTAGACGCGCGAGGCCGGCACCGTGGTGCCCGAGTTCAGGTGGCCGATCACGCCGTTGACCTTGGCGTCGACCAGCTTCTGGGCCACGGCCGGGCCCTGCTTCGGATCGGCCGCGTCGTCCTCGAGCAGCAGTTGCAGCGTGACTTTTTTGCCGTTGAGCATGAAGCCCTTGGCGTTGAGTTCCTCGACCGCCATCTTGGCGCCGTTTTCATTATCCTTGCCCAGGTGCGCGCTGGTGCCAGAAAGCGGTGCGACGTGGCCGATCTTGATGACGGTCTGGGCGCTGGCGGCGCCGGCGAACGCCAAGGCGATGGCCAGTGGAACGAGTTTGATCCTGAGCTGCATATACATTCTCCGATGGATTGAAAACTTGCGGACGCTGGTTGGCGCCGTGTCGTAAAAATTTACGTAGTGCAGAAGTTACATTAATTTATTTGGTTCGGAAAGGCCTGCGGCCCAATTCGCCGCGCCGCCCCGCCGACCGTGCACATGATTAACGTTTGGGGATGGCGCGCGGTGCACCGGCGCGGGCGCGCGCGGCCGGTCTTGTTGTAAGCAAATGAAACGTGGACGCGGAACGCGAATCCGCCGCCGCTGCCGGCAGCGGCGCCTATTTCTGCTGCGTCTTCAGTTGCGCCAGCTCCTGCGCCACCGCGCGCGCGACCACATGCTCGATCGTGTTCTGCAGGCCGGAGCGGATCTCGGACGTCAGTCCCGTGATCGCGTGTTGCAGGACCTCGGCCATGCTGTCGCGCAGGCGCTGCTCGAGCACGAAGTCGATGCGGCCCTGCAGTTGTTGCAGGATGCGCTCGGAGAGGCGCCGTTCGAGCAGGGTCCATTCGGGATCGGACCAGCCTTCGATGGCGTTGACTTCGAGCCGGGCGCCGAGCGGGCGCGGCGGCGGCGGCGCGCCGTCGACGAGGACGGGCGGCGCGCCGCCGTCGTGCACCACCTCGGTCAGCACCGGGATATGGGAGTCGAACTGGGGTCTGTTGTTCACGATTTTCCTGCCACGAAGTGGGTCAGCGGATAGGAGTTCTTCTTGTAGGCGAGATAGCGCTGGCGTCCGGCCGCGGCGTCGTCCTCATCGGTGCTGATGATCTCGAACACGCGCCCGAAGCGCTCGAAGCCGTCCGGGATCTCGCGGCCTAGGTTGATCAGCATGTCGTGGTGCGGCAGGGCGGCGCCAAAACCGGGGTCGCCCGCGTAGCTGACCAGCAACGGCGACTGCGCCGCCAGGGCGTCGCCGGCCATCGCGTGCGGCAGGAAGTCGGTGTCGGCCAGCGTCCACAGGGCCGCGTCCAGTTCGGCGGCCTCGGCCCGGTCGCGTGCGAGCAGCACGACCCGGCCCTTGACGGCCCAGGCCTTGCGCGCGAGCCGGCATGCGTAGTTGAGCTTGTCGGGGAGGTTCGTGTGGAAATCGATCCTGGTCATCGCCGCGCTCAGAACTGGAACCCGGGCTTGGGCGGCACCGCCGGCGCCGCCGGCTTGGGCCTGCGCGCCTCGGCTGCCGCGTCGATGGCGGCCTTGGCCGCGGCCAGCTCGCTTGGGGTCGGCTTCGGCGGCGGCGGCGCCGCGGCCGCCGCTGCGGGGTTCCTGTAGGTGCGCGGCAACTGCGACTTGAGCGGGTAGTCGGCGTTCGTCAGTGCCGCGTCCCACGCGCCCGGATCGAACCCGGCCAGCTTGCTCGGCCCGACCAGCAGCAGGGGCATGGTGCCGGTGCCGCCGGCCGCGGTCATCTTGGCCTGATCCTCTACCGTGGTGACGGTTTTTTCGGAGAACGGTATGCCGCGCGCGTTGAGGTGGGTGCGTCCGGCGTCGCAGGGCGCGCAGGGCGCGGTGGTGAACAGGGTGACCGGATGGCCGCGCGCGGCCTGGGCCAATTCGTAGGGCAGCGGGGTGGCGCCCTCGACGCCCGAAAACGACTTGACCTTGAGCGCCTTGGCCTTGTCGGGCGGGGGCGTGTCGCTGAAATGGACGGTGCCCTTGGCGTCGACCCATTTGAACAACTGGGCGCTGGCGCCGCCCGCGCACAGGAGCAGGGCGGCGCCCAGTGGCAGCAATAATTGTGCTTTCTTCATAGTTTCTCCGGTGCGCAAGCGCCGATCAGGTGCCCATGCCACTGTGCCGCAACAACGCGTCGATGCTCGGTTCGCGCCCGCGGAACGCCTTAAAGGATTCGAGCGCCGGGCGCGAACCGCCCATTGCCAGAATCTCCCGCTGGAAGCGCTTGCCCGTTTGCTCGGACAGCGCGCCGCCTCCCGCCTCGACCGCCTCTTCAAAGGCGGCGTAGACGTCGGCCGACAACACCTCGGCCCATTTGTAGCTATAGTACCCGGCTGCGTACCCGCCGGCAAAAATATGTCCGAACGCGTGTTGGAAACGGTTGAACGCGGGCGGCGTCATGACGGCGAACTTGGCGCGCACGCCGTCGATCATGTCCTGCACCGATTGCGCGCTGGCCGGGTCGAAGTCGAAATGCAGGTGCATGTCGACGAGCGAGAATTCGACCTGGCGCAGCGTTTGCAGGCCCGACTGGAAGTTTTTCGCGGCCATCATCTTGTCGTAAAGCGCACGCGGCAGCGGCTGGCCCGTCCCCACGTGCGCCGTCATGTTCTGCAACACGTCCCATTCCCAGCAGAAGTTCTCCATGAACTGCGACGGCAGCTCGACCGCGTCCCACTCCACACCAGAAATGCCCGAGACCCCGATTTCGTTGACCTCGGTGAGCATATGGTGCAAACCGTGGCCGAATTCGTGGAACAAGGTTGTCACGTCATCATGCGTGAACAGGGATGGCTGGGGCACGCCGTCCTGCAGCGCCGGCGGGGTGAAGTTGCAGGTCAGGTAGGCGACCGGTGTTTGCACGGCGCCGTCGGCCCCGAGTTTGCGTCCGCGCGCGTCGTCCATCCAGGCGCCGCCGCTCTTGCCCTCGCGCGCATACAGGTCGAGGTAGAACTGGCCGACCAGCTCGCCGTCGCGCTCGATGCGGTAGAAGCGCACGTCCGGATGCCAGACCGGCGCCGTGTCGGGGCCGATCGTGACCGAGAACAGGCCCTGCACGAGGCGGAACAGGCCGTCGACGACCTTCGGCTCGGGGAAATACTCCTTGACCTCCTGCGAGGAGAACGCGTAGCGCCGCTCGCGCAGCTTTTCGGACGCGTAGGCGACGTCCCAGGCCGCCAGCTCGTCGATCCCGAGCTCGCTTTGGGCGAAGGCGCGCAATTCGGCCAGGTCCTGCTCGGCGTAGGGGCGGGCGCGGCGCGCGAGGTCCTCGAGGAAGCCGATCACGTGCTCGGGGCTCGGCGCCATCTTGGGCACGAGCGAGACCTCGGCGAAGTTGCGGTAGTCGAGCAGCTTGGCCTCCTCGTCGCGCAACTTGAGCAAACTGGCGATGTTGGCGGTGTTGTCCCATTGCTCGCGCAAGCTGAAGGCGGCGCCCAGCTCCGAGGCCTTGGTCGCGTTGGCGCGGTAGATGGTCTCGCGCAGGGCGCGGTTGGCGCCGAACTGGAGGATCGGGAAGTAGGACGGGAAGTGCAGCGTGAACAGGAAGCCGGGTTTGCCCTCCTTTTCGGCGGCGGCGCGCGCGGCCAGCTTGACGTCGTCGGGCAGGCCTGCCAGTTCGGCCTCGTCGGCGACCACGAGCTTGTAGTCGTTGGTGGCGTCGAGCACGTTTTCGGAGAAGCGCGTGGCGACGGCGGCGTGCTGTTCCTGGATCTGGGCGAAGCGCTCCTTTTTATCGGCCGACAGTTCGGCGCCGCCGAGGCGGAAGTCGCGCAGGGCGTTCTCGAGCAGCTTCTTGCGCTCGGTCGACAGTTGCGCCGCCTCGGGGCCGGCCGCGATCTGCTTGTATTTGTCGAACAGGGCTTCGTTCTGGGACAGCGCGGTCCAGAACTCGGTGACCTTGGGCTGGTTCTCGTTGTAGGCGGCGCGCAGTTCCGGGGTGTCGACCACGCTGTTGAGGTGGTTGACGATGCCCCAGGCGCGGCCCAGTTGCTCGGTGGTGTCCTCGAGCGGCACCACGAAGCCGTCCCAGCTGACATCGTCGGCGGGGGCTTCGAGTTGCCCGACCACGGCGCTGGCGCGCGCGATCAGCAGGTCGACCGCCGGGGCCACGTGCTCCGGTTTGATGGCGTCGAAACGGGGCAGGCCCGAGAAGTCTAGGAGGGGGTTGCTGGATTCAGTGTTCATGATCGTTCCCAATGTTCTTCAATCGGGGTCTGCCCCGATAGCGGAATGTTTCGATTCCACCGGGGTCTGACCCCGATAGCGGAATGTTGCAATTCCACCGGGGTCTGACCCCGGAGTGCGATAGTCGCGTGTTTCAAATTAGCCGCTTAGGGCGGTGTCGGCGGCATGCCCGGTGATTATGTGCGCTCGGCGGCTTCGACCGTGTTCATTAGGAGCATGGTGATCGTCATCGGTCCCACCCCGCCCGGCACCGGCGTGATGTGCGAGGCCACCTCGCGCACCCCCGCGAAGTCGACGTCGCCGCACAATTTGTTGTTGTCGTCGCGGTTCATGCCGACGTCGATCACGATCGCGCCCGGCTTGACCATGTCGGCCGTGAGCGTGTTGCGCCGGCCCACGGCCGCCACCACCACGTCGGCCTGGCGCGTGTACAGGCCCAGATCCGGGGTCGCGCTATGGCATATCGTGACGGTCGCGTTCGCTTGCAAGAGCAGCAGCGCCATCGGCTTGCCGACCGTGTTGCTGCGTCCGATCACGACCGCGTGCTTGCCGCGCAGGTCGGTGCCCGTGCTTTCGATCAGTTTCATGCAGCCGTACGGGGTGCAGGGACGGAAGCCCGTCAACCCCGTCATCAGCTCCCCCGCGCTGAGCACCGAATAGCCGTCCACGTCCTTGCTCGTCGAGATCGCCTCGATGACCTTGTGCGGATTGATGTGCCGCGGCAGCGGCATCTGCACCAGGATGCCGTGGATCGCCGGGTCGGCGTTGAGCGCGGCGATGCGCTCGAGCAGGGCCGCCTCGGACAGCTCGGCCTCGTATTTCTCGAGCAACGAATGGAAGCCGACGTCGGCGCAGGCCTTGACCTTGTTGCGCACATAGACCTGGCTGGCCGGGTCCTCGCCGACCAGGATCACGGCCAGGCCGGGCTGCCTGCCGCGCGCGCTCAGCGCGGCGGCGCGCTGGCCGATCTCGGCGCGCAGTTGTTGGGAGAGGAGGACACCATCGATCAGTTGTGCGGACATGATTTTGCAGTCAGGGCTGGGGAAACTAAGATTATAAGGCGCCGCCGCCGTTCCGGTCCGGATCCACACTTTTTTCCGAGTCGAAAAAAACGGATCGTTTCATAATATGGAAAGCAATATCGCAATTTGAAAAAATACTAAAGTGCTGTTAGAATCCTTCCACTAATTGAAAGTACGTCCAAACAGTTTGTCACGAAAACAATTTTAGGAGTCGTGAATAAATAAGTGTGACGATTGGGCGGCTCTGGCGGGCCGCGATGCAAGGCGCGAGAAGGAGTCATAGCGAGCTATGGCGACGACGAACAACGCAGCAGCGCGCCCGTCAGAGCCGATCCAATTGTTACAGTTATTTTTGAGCGACTCCTTAGTAACGTCCGGCAGCGATCAGGGGATCTTGGCGGGCACCAACAACAGGAGACACAACACATGTCAGCTCAACTCGACCAGTTGACGGCCCAAGCCGCCAATGATCCCGATACGCTCGAAACCAAGGAGTGGCTTGAGGCGCTCGAGGCCGTCATCGACAATGAAGGCCCGGACCGCGCGCACTACCTGATGGAGCGGCTGGTCGACCTGGCGCGCCGCCGCGGCGCCCACATCCCGTTCTCGAGCAACACCGCCTACGTCAACACGATCCCCGCCCACCTCGAGCAGCACTGCCCGGGCAACCTCGAGTTCGAAGAGCGCCTGCGCTCGTGGATGCGCTGGAACGCGATGGCGATGGTGGTCAAGGCCAACCGCGCCGACGGCGACCTGGGCGGCCACATCTCGAGCTTCGCCTCGCTGGCCAACATGCTCGGCATCGGCTTCAACCATTTCTGGCGCGCGCCGACGGCCGAGCACGGCGGCGACCTGCTCTACCTTCAGGGCCACTCCTCGCCCGGCATCTACGCCCGCGCCTTTCTCGAGGGCCGCCTGTCCGAGGACCAGTTGCTCAATTTCCGTCGCGAAGTCGACGGCAAGGGCCTGTCCTCGTACCCGCATCCGAAGCTGATGCCGACCTTCTGGCAGTTCCCGACCGTGTCGATGGGCCTGGGCCCGCTGATGGCGATCTACCAGGCGCGCTTCCTCAAGTACCTGCACGCGCGCTCGATCGCCGACACCTCGAACCGCAAGGTCTGGGTGTTCTGCGGCGACGGCGAGATGGACGAGCCGGAATCGATGGGCGCGATCGGCATGGCCGCGCGCGAGCGCCTCGACAACCTGGTGATGGTCGTCAACTGCAACCTGCAGCGCCTCGACGGCCCGGTGCGCGGCAACGGCAAGATCATCCAGGAGCTCGAAGCGGACTTCCGCGGCGCCGGCTGGAACGTGGTCAAGGTAATCTGGGGCCCGGGCTGGGACCTGCTGCTGTCGAAGGACAAGGAGGGCATCTTGCAGCGCGTGATGATGGAGACCGTCGACGGCGAGTACCAGAACTACAAGGCCAAGGACGGCGCCTACGTGCGCAAGCACTTTTTCGGCAAGCATCCGAAGCTGCTCGAGATGGTCGCCAACATGACCGACGACGACATCTGGCGCCTGACCCGCGGCGGCCACGATCCGCACAAGATCTACGCGGCCTTCAAGATCGCGCAGGAAAACGTCGGCACCCCGACCGTGCTGCTGGTGAAAACCGTCAAGGGCTTCGGCATGGGCAAGTCGGGCGAGGCGCGCAACACCGCCCACCAGACCAAGAAGCTCGACGACGAGGCCGTGCGCGAGATGCGCGACCGCTTCGGCATCCCGATCCCGGACGACAAGCTGGCCGAGATCCCGTTCTACAAGCCGGCCGACGACGCCCCCGAGATGGTGTACCTGCACGCGCGCCGCGCCGCGCTCGGCGGCTACCTGCCGCAGCGCCGTCCGCAGGCCGCCGAAACGCTGCCCGTGCCCGCGCTGTCGGCGTTCCAGAACGTGCTCGACGCGACCCCGGAGGGGCGCGAGATCTCGACCACCCAAGCCTATGTGCGCGTGATCTCGACGCTGCTGCGCGACCCGAACCTGGGCCAGCGCATCGTCCCGATCCTGGTCGACGAGTCGCGCACCTTCGGCATGGAGGGCCTGTTCCGCCAGATCGGCATCTTCAACCAGCAGGGCCAGTTGTACGAGCCGGTCGACAAGGACCAGGTCATGTACTACCGCGAGGACAAGGCCGGCCAGATCCTGCAAGAGGGGATCAACGAGGCCGGCGGCATGAGCTCGTGGATCGCCGCGGCGACCTCGTACTCGACCAACAACCGCATCATGGTCCCGTTCTACACCTTCTACTCGATGTTCGGCATGCAGCGCATCGGCGACCTGGCCTGGGCCGCCGGCGACATGCGCGCGCGCGGCTTCCTGATGGGCGGCACGGCGGGGCGCACCACGCTCAACGGCGAAGGCCTGCAGCACGAGGACGGCCACAGCCACGTGATGGCCGCGACCATCCCGAACTGCCTGCCGTACGACCCGACCTTCGGCCACGAGGTCGCCGTCATCATCCAGGACGGCCTGCGCCGCATGATCGCCGAGCAGGAGGACGTGTTCTACTACATCACCCTGATGAACGAGAACTACGAGCAGCCGGGCCTGACCCCCGGCACCGAAGCGGGCATCCTCAAGGGCATGTACCTGCTCCAGGCCGGCGCCGCCGGTCCGCAGCAGCGCGTGCAGCTGATCGGCTCGGGCACCATCCTGCGCGAGTCGATCTTCGCGGCCGAACTGCTGCTCAAGGACTGGGGCATCGCCGCCGACGTCTGGTCCGCGCCCTCGCTCACGCTGGTCGCGCGCGAAGGCCAAGACGCCGAGCGCTGGAACATGGTGCACCCGACCGACACCCCGCGGGTGCCGTACGTGACCGGCCTGATGGACCAGACCACCGGTCCGATCATTGCCACCACCGACTACATGCGCCTGTTCGCAGAACAGATCCGCGCGTTCATGCCGAAGGGCCGCACCTACAAAGTGCTGGGCACCGATGGTTTCGGACGTTCGGACAGCCGCGTCAAGCTGCGCGAGTTCTTCGAGGTCAACCGCTATTACATCACCGTGGCCGCACTCAAGTCGCTCGCCGACGAGGGCGTGATCGCCACGTCGATCGTCGCCGACGCGATTGCGAAATACGGCATCGACGCCAACAAGCCAAATCCGGTGACAGTGTAAATCTGTCAAACCGTCATTCGCGCGCGGACGCTTCGCGTGGAATGGCGGGGACCTACGCGAACCAAAAAGAACGGAGAACAATATGAGCACTGTGGAAGTCAACGTCCCGGATATCGGCGATTTCAAGGAAGTGGAAGTGATTGAGCTGATGGTCAAGCCGGGCGACACAATCAAGGTCGACCAGTCGCTGATCACGGTCGAATCGGACAAGGCCAGCATGGAGATCCCGTCGAGCCATGCCGGCGTGGTCAAGGAACTGCGCATCAAGGTCGGCGACAAGGTCAAGGAAGGCTCGCTGCTGCTGATCCTCGAGGCTTCGGACGCGGCAGCGCCGGCAGCGCCGGCGGCCGAGGCACCGGCGGCGGCACCGGCGGCGG
>NZ_PXWF02000241.1 GCF_003011895.2 Massilia glaciei
AAATATTGGCGGACGTAACAACATTGAGAGGTCGTTGGCTCGCGAAGGGGGGCGACAGATTTCCCCGGTTCCCGACTGCTGCTTAGACGCTGAGGACGGCATCTTTGCGCGTTCAGATCTGACAAATGTCATGCGACATCGCTGACGAAACCCACTTACGCCGCTTTGGTCGCACAAGCATACTGGTTTCACGGAGGAAACCATAATGCGCGATTCACAAAATATCAAAGAGACACTGGCCAGACTTGAAAACGTCAGCAAGTGTTACGGCAAGCTGAGAGCGCTCGATAGCCTGAGCTTATCGGTGAACGCCGGCGAAATGCTGGCCTTGCTGGGCCCCAATGGTGCAGGTAAAACGACGGCGGTTTCATTGCTGCTCAATCTGATTGAGGCCGACTCTGGAAGGGTCAGCCTGTTTGACCAGAATCCGAAGGAACTATCTGCCCGACAACGCATCGGCGTCATGCTGCAAAGCGCCGAACTGCCGGAAACCTTGCGTGTTTCGGAGTTGATTGCATTGACGCAGAGTTATTACCAAAAGAAACGTGCGGTCGCCGAAATCTGCGAGATGGCCGGCGTCGCCGATTTGCTTCCGCGTTTCTACGGCAAGCTGTCCGGTGGCCAACAACGCCGCGTGCAGTTCGCGTTGGCGATCTGCGCCAAAGTGGACATTCTGTTTCTCGATGAACCAACAGTGGGTCTGGATATCGAAGCGCGCGAAGCGATGTGGCAATGCCTGCGCAAACTGGTAGCGGAAGGCTGCGCGATTGTCCTGACCACGCACTATTTGGAAGAAGCCGAGGCCTTGGCGGACCGCGTCATGGTGATCGCGCATGGTTCGGTCATTGCCGAGGGCAGCGTTGAATCGATTCGTTCACGCGTTTCCCTGCGCCGCATTCGGTGCGTTAGCCAAATCGAAATCGAAAAAATCAAACAATGGCCTGGCATCGAAAGCGCAAGCCACGACGGCCAATACCTGATGATTCAAACGCAGGATGCCGAATTGGTGACACGCCGTTTATTGAATGAGGACGAAACCCTACAGCAGCTTGAAATCAAACGTGCCGGTTTGGCCGAAGCGTTTTTGGAATTGACCAGGGAGCAAGTCAAATGAACACGCCAACGTTGAGTTCGAACCTTTCATACAGCGTGTGGTCGGTATATGCGACCGAAGCACGTCTTGAATTCATTCGCATGTTGCGCATGCCGATGTTCGCCTTGCCGGCATTGTTATTTCCGGCGATGTTCTATTCGCTGTTCGGCTTGCTGATGGCGAGAGGCAAGGGGGGCGTCAGCGCCTATATGCTGGCGACGTATTGCATCTTTGGTGTGATGGGTCCGGGCCTGTTCGGTTTCGGCGTCAGCGTGGCGGTGGAAAAAGACCGCGGCTGGCTGACATGGCGTCGCGCGGTTCCGGCCCTTCCTGGCGCCTACTTCGTATCGAAGATGATCATGGCGATGATCTTCGCCTTCATTATTTTCCTGGAATTGGCCGTATTGGCAGCCACCTTGGGTGGTGTGCATCTTGAAGCCAGCCAATGGTCGCAGCTGATGTTGGTCAGCTTGTTGAGCTCTCTCCCGTTTTGCGCGCTGGGCCTGGTCATCGGGATACTGGTCAATGCCCAAGCGGCGCCAGCTGTCGTGAACTTCATCTATCTGCCGATGGCGTTTCTATCCGGGCTGTGGCTGCCGATCAGCTTGCTGCCGCAGTTTCTCGGTAAGCTTGCGCCGATCTGGCCGTCGTATCATGCCGCGCAAATTGCGTTGAAAGTGATTGGCGCCGATCTGGGAGCTCCGTTGTGGCATCACATCGCCTATTTGGTCATGTTCACCCTTGCCATGGCATGGTTGGCGGTGATGTTTTGGTCACGCATGAAAGTGAAATAAGGTACGGCTGAGGTTTCTTCATTTCAGAACGCGATCAAGGGCTATACGTTTTTGTTCAAGAGCTGGTATCGGTTATACAGAAACGAATAGCCGTCCCGTGTTTGCGTAGTATATACTTTAATATATACTCGCGTGGTATGGAGGACAAGATGCACAAGATCGCAAAAATATTCATGAACGGGAGCAGTCAGGCGGTGCGTCTTCCCGCCGAGTTTCGCTTCGACGCAAAGGAAGTGTTCATCCGGCGCGACCCGGTGACTGGCGATGTGATCCTGTCGCGCAGGCCGAATGACTGGACCGCCTTTCTCGAGGCGGTCAAAGGCGCCGACGTGCCCCCAGATTTCCTGGGCTGTAGTGAGCGGGCGCAAGGCGCCGTTGAGCGCGACCCTTTCGACGCCTGGAAGGAGACCGATTGATGCGGTACATGCTCGACACCAACACGGTCAGCGATCTGCTCAAGGGGGGCGCGACTGTCGCGCGTCTTCAGATGTCGCCTGTGGCGGACGTTTGTATTTCTGCGGTTACCGAGGGGGAGCTGCTGTTCTGGCTGGCGAAACGGCCTGGAGCGACGCGGCTGCATGCTGCTGTCCGTGAATTCTTGCGGCACGTCGAAAGCGTTCCGTGGGACAGCGACGCCGCTGCCTCCTATGGAACCTTGCGGGCGAGCATGACAAGCAGCGGAAAGGTTCTCGGCGCGCTTGACATGATGATAGCCGCTCATGCCTTGGCAATCGGTCTGACGCTCGTGACGCACGACCAGGCATTTTCGATGGTCCCCGGCTTACTCTTGGACGATTGGAACTGAAGGGTCCAAGCCGGAAAACGACGCCCGATGCCACGCGATAATTGTCGCTCACCACGCGTGCGTTTCGCGTGGCGCCGTGACGGGTCCCCTGATCTCCGGCGAACCAATGATCAATTGCCAAACGCCTATGCATGTGGGAGAATTTTGCACGAATTTCAACATTGGATATCCGACCTCATGACCCGGTACACGGTGCCGATCGATGAGATGAACCCATGTTCCGGCGTCTATGTGGAGCGCACGCTCCAAAAACAAGGAAATTACATGCAATTTGCGCGCGGTGTTGTGGCGACAGCCATCGTTTTTTCTGGACTTGTTTTTGCGCAGCCCTCAGCCGATCCGCGCGCCGTGGTGGAGTCTTTCAATCCCAAAGGGTCCATCAAAGATGTGCGCCAAGTCGCCGCCCGCTTCTCCGAACCGATGGTCGCATTTGGCGACCCGCGATTGGAACCGCCGTTCGACATCGGCTGCGCGGCGAAAGGAAATGGACGTTGGGCCGACGCCCGTAACTGGCTCTACGATTTCGAGTCCGATCTGCCAGCCGGGATCAAGTGCAATTTCAGCACCCGTCCCAAGCTCAAAGCCTTGTCCGGCAAAGACGTCAGTCCTGCCGCTTTCGACTTCAGTACCGGCGGTCCTTCGGTCCGCGAGACTTGGCCGCGAGAGGGCAACGAGGACGTAGACGAGGACCAGGTCTTTCTGCTCGGCCTTGATGCGGTGGCCGATATGGCCAGCGTGCGCGAGCATGCCTATTGCAGGACCAATGGACTCGGCGAGCGGGTGCCTCTGCAAATTATCGAGGGCAAAGAGCGCGAACAGATCCTTGCTGAACAAAAGGGCAAAGCCGGTGATTTTTTCCTGGTATTGAACAAACGCGGGCATGAGGGACTGCTGAAGGTCAAGGACAAGCGTCTCGACCAAGCCCCGCTCGCGCTGGTGGCGCGCTGCGGCCGCAAGCTTGCCGCCGGCAGCGAGGTGAATATCGTCTGGGGTGCCGGCATCCGCACCGCCACTGGTGTCGCCACCGACGCCGACCAAACCCTGCCCTTCAAGGTGCGCAAGGATTTTTCGGTCAAGTCCACCTGTGAGCGCGTCAACCCGAAAGCCGGTTGCATCCCCGTGGTGCCGATCTCGCTCAATTTTACGGCACCGGTCGACGCCAAATTGGCCGCCGCGATCGAATTGCGCGGCGCCGACGGCAAGGTGGTCCGCCCGACGCTCGATCCGCTGGAAAAAACCGTTCAATCGCTGACATTTAAAGGGCCGTTCGCATCGCGCAGCGAAGTGACCATCACGCTGCCTCCCGGATTTCAAGACGATGCGAAACGGCCATTGGCGAATGCGTCGTCGTTTCCTTTAAAAATACGCATCGACGACGATCTGCCGCTCATCAAATTCCCATCTCATTTTGGTATCCTGGAAGCCAATGCGCAGCCGGTTCTGCCGGTCAGCGTGCGCAACGTGGAGGCCACACTGAAGGGCCTGCAGGCCAAAGTCGCCGGCGGGGCGCGGTCCAGCGGCGATGGCAAGATTGCGCGCATCGACACCAGCAGCGACACCAGCATCGCCAACTGGCTCAACAAGGTGTTGACCCCGCCGCACCAAACGCGAAGCGACGAGCAGGAACAGGATCGGCCGCGCCGCGAGGGCGAGATCCCACTCCTGTTCGGCAAAAAGGATGGCGACTACACGGCCACACCGGTGACGCTGCCGCGCGCCGAGGGGCCGCGCACGCTCGAGCTGATGGGCATACCGTTGCCATCGCCAGGTTTCTACGTCGTGGAATTCGCCAGCAAACGCCTGGGCCAAGCTTTGCACGGCACCGAGAAACCGTATTACGCCTATTCCAGCGCGTTGGTCACCAATATGGCGGTGCATTTCAAACTCGGACGTGAATCGTCGCTCGCCTGGGTGACGCAGCTCGACAATGCCAAGCCGGTCAAAAACGCCGAGGTCAACGTGCTGACCTGCGACGGCGATCCCCTATGGAGCGGCAAGACGGATGGTGACGGCGTGGTGCGCATCAACGAGGAATTGCCAACCGATTATTACGCAAAGACTTGCCCCGGACTGTTGATCGTGGCCCGCAAAGAAAAGGACATGTCCTTCGCCCTGACCAGATGGAGCAACGGCATCGAACCATGGCAGTTCAATCTCGGTGGCGCAGGTTCGACAGATCCCGTCGTGGCCCATACCGTGTTTGACCGCCCCTTGTTCCGGGCCGGCGAAACGGTTTCGATGAAACACTTCGTGCGCACGCATACCGGTGCCGGTTTTGCCGGTCTCAAGCCGGAGCAGTTGGCCGGCAAGGCGACGCTGACCCACAATGGCAGCGACCAGGAGTACGAAGTGCCGATCACTTGGCGGGGCGGGGCGGGTGTGTCCAGTTGGGCCATTCCCAAGGAGGCGAAGCTGGGTAGCTATTCGGTCACGCTGGCTCTTGCCACGGGCGCGCGGCAATCGGGCAGCTTCCGTGTCGAGCAATTCCGCGTGCCGCTCATGAAGGCCGTGCTCAAGCCGCCCTCCAAGCCGCAGATCAGGGCAGCGCGCGTCGACGTCGATGCGCAATTGAGCTATTTGTCGGGCGGCGCCGCGGCCGGGGCGCCCGTCAAATTCCGCAGCAGGCTGGTGGCCTATCCGCTGCAGTTCCGCGACTACGACGATTTCACTTTCGGCGGCAAGGCGCCGAAAGTGGGGATCGAAGCGGTCGCGCCGTATTCCTACGATCCGGAGGAGGGCGAAAGCGGCGATGACGAATCCGGCGATGTGACCGCGCTCGTCGCAGGCTACCCGGTGCGCACCCGCAGCGCCACCCTGGACGCGAGCGGCGGAACGCGCGTGAGCTTCGACGGCCTGCCAAAGGCGGACGAAGCGCGCGCGCTCGAAGTGGAAATGGAGTACGTCGACCCGAACGGCCAAATCCTCACATCGGCGGCGCGGGTGCTGGTGCTGCCGTCGGCGCTGGTATTGGGCTTGCGCGTCGATGGTGGTTACGCCACCAAGGAAAAGATGTCGTTCAAGGTGCTGGCCTTGGATGCGCTGGGCCAGCCTCAGCCCAATCGCAAGATCAACGTCGATGCCTATCAGCGCAAGACGTATGCCTACCGCAAGCGCTTGCTGGGCGGCTTTTATGCCTACGAACAGACAGCCGAGGTCAAGCTCGTCGGCGAGCTTTGCAGCGGCAAGACCGACACGCGCGGCGTGTTGCAGTGCGCGGGCGAGTCGCCGGAATCGGGCGAGCTGATGTTGGTCGCCAAGGCGAAAGACGATGATGGCAACGTCGCGCAAGCGAGCAGCGAACTGTATGTCGCCGACGGCGATAACTGGTATGCCGCCTCGGCCAACGACCGGATCGACGTGTTGTCCGATAAACGCGACTACAAACCGGGCGAGACGGCGCGCTTCGAAGTGCGCATGCCTTTCCGCGAAGCGACCGCGCTGGTGACGGTCGAGCGTGAAGGCGTGCTCTATTCAAACGTGGTGTCGATCAGCGCCAAGTCGCCATATATCGAGGTTCCGATCGCAAAGAATTTTGGTCCCAACACCTATATCTCGGTCATGGTGGTGCGCGGGCGCATCGACCCTGAATCGACGCGGTATTCGTGGCTGCGGCGCCTGTTCAACCGGATCGGCGTGTTTCTCGGACTGGCAAAAAAACTGCCGGCCGATAGCGATACCCATCCGACCGCGCTGGTCGATCTGACCAAGCCGGCATTCAGGCTCGGCATCGCGCAGATCCGCGTCGGCTGGGACGCCTATGAATTGAAGGTCAAGGTCGAACCCGAAAAGCAGATCTACCGGGTGCGCGACCGCGCTTTTGTCAATATCCATGTGACCGACAGCGCCGGCAGACCGGCCGCCAATGCAGAGGTCGCGCTGGCGGCGGTGGACGAGGGCTTGCTGTCGCTGGTCTCGCCCACTTCCTGGAAACTGCTTGAAGCGATGATGCAGCGCCGTCCCGAGGAGGTGGTGACGTCGACCGCGCAGTCGCAAGTGATCGGCAAGCGCCATTTCGGCAAGAAGTCGGCCGCGCCCGGCGGCGGCGGCGGGGAGGGCGCCAACGCGCGCGAGCTGTTCGACACCCTGCTGCTGTGGAACCCGGCGCTGCGGCTCGACGCACGCGGCAACGCGCGCGTCGAAGTGCCGCTCAATGACTCGCTGACATCGTTCCGCATAGCGGCCATCGCCCACGGGGGCGACATGCAATTCGGCTCGGGCAGCGCCATCATCCGCACGACCCAGGACGTGATGCTGTTTTCGGGCCTGTCGCCGTTCGTGCGCGAAGGCGACCGCTTCGACGCCAGCGTGACGGTGCGCAACGGCGGCGACCGGCCCCTCACACTCGACGTGAGCGCCGGCATGAGCGTCGGCATGGGCGTCGAAGGCGGCGCGGCCGAAAAGCCGGTCGGCACGCAGCGCATCAGCCTCAAAGCCGGCGAGGCGAGCACGCTGTCGTTCCCGGCCACGGTGCCCTTCGATGCGCAAAAATTGAACTGGAACATAGCCGCGACCGAGGTCGTGGCGCCGGGCGCGCTCAAACCAGCCCGCGACGCGCTCAAGTTCGTGCAAAGCGTTGGCGCCGCACACCCGGTGCGCGTCTACCAACAGACGCTGGAGCAACTCGAGCCGGGCAAGGCGTGGAGCTTCCAGGTCCAGAAACCGGCGGGCGCGGTGGCCGGGCGCGGCGGCGTCGATGTGCGTCTGGTAAATTCACTGGGCGGCGAGTTGGGCGGCCTGCGCGAATGGATGACGCGCTATCCCTACACCTGCCTGGAGCAGCGCGCGTCGGTCGCGGTCGCGCTGCAAGACCCGGTCCGGTGGACCGGCGTCATGAACAGCCTGCCGTCGTTCCTCGACGGCGACGGCTTGGCGCGCTATTTCCCCATGGCCTGGCTGGCAGGCGACGATGCGCTCACGGCCTACTTGCTGACCATCGCCAACGAAGCCGGTTACGAGATCCCCGAGGCGCCGCGCAACCTCATGTTGCGCGGCTTGGAAAACTTCGTCGCCGGCCGCATCCATCGTTACGGCTCGCTGCAAACGGCCGATGTCGTCCTGCGCAAGCTGGCCGCGATCGACGCGCTGGCGCGCCACGGCCATGCCAAGCCGACCATGCTCGAGTCGCTCGAGATCGCGCCCAATCTGTGGCCGAGTTCGGGCGTGATCGACTGGATATCGGTGCTCACGCACCTGAAGGAGGTGCCGGACCGGGACCGCAAACTGGCCGAGGCGCAGCAGATCTTGCGCTCTCGCCTGATGTTCTCGGGCACCACGATGAGTTTCTCGACCGAAAAAAGCGACTACCTTTGGTGGCTGATGGTGTCGCCCGACGTCAACGCGGTGCGCGCCCTGCGCCTGATGCGCGACGATCCGGCGTTCCCGGCGGCGGACGCCGGCCGCCTCGCGCGCGGCGCCCTCGGCCGCCAGAGCAAGGGGCGCTGGAGCACCACCGTTGCCAATGCCTGGGGCGTGCTGGCGCTGCGCCATTTCAAGGACCGCTACGAAAACATACCGGTCAATGGCGGCAGCAGCGTCCAACTGGGCGACCAGGTGCGCCAATTGTCGTGGAGCGAGGCCGTTGCGGGGAGCGCCGGCGGCACCGGCGACCCGACCCTTGGCACGCCGATGGGGGCGGGACTGGCGGCCCACTTCGCGTGGCCAGCCGCGGCCGCCCCTTTGTCGCTGCAGCACGAGGGAGGGGGCAAGCCATGGGCCTTCGTCGCCTCGCGCGCCTCCTTGCCGCTTGAAAAACCTTTGTTCGCCGGTTACAGCATTAAACGCACGGTGACCCCGGTCGAGCAGAAAAAGGGCGGGACCTGGCACAGTGGCGACACCTACCGCGTGACCCTCGAGATCGACGCCCAATCGGACCGGACCTGGGTGGTGCTGAACGATCCGGTGCCGGCGGGTGCGAGCATTTTGGGAAGCGGGCTGGGCGGCGACTCGGCGCAGCTGGCGGCGGGTGGCAAGAAGCTCGGCTGGCAGCGGCCCGCGTTCGAGGAGCGCGCCTTCGACGGCTTCCGCGCCTATTACAGCTACGTGCCCAAGGGGAAATTCACGATCGAGTACACCGTGCGCCTGAACGGCGCCGGGCGTTTCGAAATGCCCGCCTCACGGGTCGAAGCCATGTACGCCCCCGAAATATTCGGCGAAATGCCGGTGGCGAAGATGGACGTGACCGCGGCGGGCAAATAGGGTGGATTGGCGCAAGTTGGCAAGGCCAAAGCTTAAGTGGCCCAAGCTTAAGTGGCCCAAGCTTGCATGGCGCAGGCCGGCATGGCGCGCACTATTCTTCCGCAAGAGGGTGTTGCGCGGTGCGCGAATGTTCGGGGCCTCCTGCGCCGTCCTGTGCGTCATCACCGCCGTGTTCGTTCTAACGGCGCGGGTGCCGCGTTACGAGCAGGTGCGCGATGCGCGCCGCAGTTCGGAGTCGGTTCTGCTCGACCGCAACAATGTGGTGATCGAACGCCTGCGCCTGGACCTCAAGCAGCGCATGCTCGAATGGATACCACTCGATGCGATGTCGCCGGTGCTGCTGCGGGCGGTGGTGGTATCCGAAGACCAGCGTTTCTGGCATCACATCGGGGTCGATCCGCTGGGGGTGGCCTCGGCGCTGGTCGACAATATCCATCGCAGCCGGGCGCGCGGCGCCAGCACGATCAGCATGCAACTGGCCAGCCTGATCGACCCGTCGACCAAGTCCGGCGCGCACAGCTGGCGTGGAAAACTGCGGCAGATGCGCAACGCCATGGCCATCGAGCTGCACTGGAGCAAACGCGAGATCCTCGAGGCCTACCTCAACATGGTGCCCTTCCGCGGCGAGCTGGTCGGCATCGACGCCGCGGCGCGCGGCCTGCTGGCCACCGGTCCCGGCGGCCTCAACAGCGCCGATGCGGCGGTGCTTGCGGTGCTCATCCGCGGCCCCGGCGCGAGCCGCCAAAACATCGGCCGGCGCGCCTGCGCGACCTTGCGCAGCATGCAGATGGCCTCGACCTGTGAGCGGGCGCAATTTACCGCGCGCAACCTGCCGCGCAAGGGCTACGCCATGCCCGGCGTGAACGATGCGCCGCATCTGGCGCGGCGCTTGCTGCGCGTGCCCGGCGAACAATTGCGCGTGACCATCGACGCCGATCTACAACGATTTGCCAGCGAAACCTTGCGCACCCACCTGGCCGAACTGGCCGGACGCCGGGTCGAAGACGGCGCCGTCGTCGTGCTCGACAATCAAAGCGGCGAGGTGCTGGCCTATGTCGGCTCGAGCGGCAAGTTTTCGAGCGCGTCGGAGGTCGACGGCGTGGCCGCCGAACGCCAGCCCGGATCGACGCTCAAGCCGTTCCTGTTCGGCCTCGCGATGGACCAGCGCTGGCTGACGGCCAGCTCCGTGCTTGACGACTCGCCGCTGGCGCTGAGCACGCCATCGGGACTGTACACGCCGCAGGACTACGACCGCCATTTCCGTGGCGCGGTGAGCGTGCGCACGGCGCTCGGTTCGTCGCTCAACGTGCCGGCGGTGCGTGCCCTGACCATGGTGGGCGTGGACCGCTTTCTGGGCACCCTGCGCGATCTGGGCCTGAGCAGCATGTCGCGCGACGCCGACCATTATGGCTTCGGCCTGGCGCTGGGCGGCGCCGAGACCAACCTGCTCGAGCTGAGCAACGCCTACCGCGTGCTCGCCAACGGCGGAAAATGGACGCCCGTGCGCTTCACCGACGGCCAGGCCCGGGACGCCGGACGGCAGGTGCTCAGTGCGCAAGCCAGTTTTATCGTGGGCGACATCCTGTCCGATCCGAGCGCGCGCGCGGTCACCTTCGGCCTCTCGAGCGCCTTGTCGACACGCTCCTGGGCCGCCGTCAAGACCGGCACCAGCAAGGGCATGCGTGACAACTGGACGATCGGCTACACGAACCGCTACACCGTCGGCGTCTGGGTCGGCAATTTCTCGGGCGAGCCCATGTGGGACGTCTCGGGCATCACCGGCGCCGCCCCGGTCTGGCGCGACATCGTCGAACATTTGCACGAACAAACCGGCGGTGGCGCGCCCGTGCCGCCGGCGGGCGTGCAGCGCCAGGACGTGGTGTTCAAGCCGGCGTTTGAAGCGGCCCGCAGCGACTGGGTCATCGCGGACGGCGTGCGGCCCGCCGACGCGAGCGTCACGCGGGAGTTGGTTGCCGCGCGCGCGCAGCTGATTGCGCCGCCAAATGGCGCGGTCATCGCTCCCGATCCCGACATCCCCGAGCGGCGCCAGTCATTGCTGCTGCAAGCGAGCAGCGCGGCCCGCACCTGCCTGCGCCTCGACGGCAAACCGGTCGCGCGCTGCGGGCAGAACATGGTGTTGCTCGCGCTGCCGCAGGCCGGGCGGCACGTGTTGACGCTCACCGATCCGGCGGGAAAGACGCTCGACACGCACGTGTTCGACGTCCGCGCTCTGGGCATGAGGTCCGCCACAGTTGTCTCAAAGTAGCGCTTTCGAGGCGGGCAGTCGTTTTTGGCCGCCACGAACGACGAACCTTCCTGGTCCGTGTGCGTCGGCTTTTTGGCGAGCGGCGCTTGGCACAAGACAGCGCATTTGCTAAATTCTTACCAAGTCTGAAATTGGGCGGCGAGGGTACAGATGAAAACATGGCAAATGCAAGAAGCGCAAGCGCGTCTATTTGAGCTTGTGAAACTGGTCGAAAGCGAAGGACCACAAGATATTACTTTGGATGGTCGATCAGTCGCGGTCGTGCTCTCACGGTCGGCGTATGAGAGCCTGTCAGGTAACAAAAAGTCGTTGGTGGAGTTCATGCGCCAGTCGTCGCTGTACGGACTTGAAGACATCGATTTCGAGCGAGATCAAAGTGTCACGCGCGGGGTCGGGTTTTGAGTTTTTTGCTCGACATTAACGTATTGTCGACAAGCGCCAAGCCACACGCTCGGCCCTTCCTTTGCAAGGACGTATAGGGCGCCATGTCCGTTGCCCAGCACTATCGGGAATCGACATGTTCGATACCTGTTGCCCTGATTTGCAGGTGCACCAATAATCATGATGCCGCCGATGCGTTTTCATCATTGCGCCGCCTCACCCAAAAGGACAGAATCCGCCCATCGAACCACACATGTGCAAACGCACGGAATGGAACCCATGGAACTACTGGCCGCGCCGATGCCGCTCCCTGATTTGGCGCCACTGGCCGCGGGAGCGCCATGAGGGGCTTATTGGCCGCGGCCTTGTTGCTCATTGCGTCCCTGGGCGCGCGTGCCGCGCCGGCGCTGGTGGTGCCGCCGTACCCGCAGGACCTCGACCTCTCGCGCGTCGAACGGCTGTACCGCTCCGAGCAATACCGGGTCGATGTCAAGCCGCACGGCGCGCCCGACAGCGCCTGGACCAGGACCTATGTATTCGAGACCCGCAACGACTGGGCGCTGCGCGATTTTTTCAATCCTGATCCGGCGCGCCGCCAGGACGTGCTGATTCCGGCCAACCGGACCGGCATGGTCGGCCCGATCCTGCCGGGCCGCCTCGACACCGGCAAGGCCGACATCCGCACCGCGTCGTTCACGCCGTTTTCGTTCGAGGGAATGGCCGTCGACGTGCGCATCACCCTGCTGGCGCCCGGCGCCAGCGCCAGGGACGTGGTGGTGCGTCCATTGCGCCGCCAGATTGCGGCGACCATCAGCGCGGACCGCCGCACGGTGGTGCTGACGCTGCAACGCGCGCAAAAGCTGTCGGTGGAGATCAATGGCCGCCTCGATCCCTTGTTTTTGTTCGCCGACGCGCCCGACGTGCCCGATACCGGCGCGACCCATTATTTCGGGCCCGGCGTGCATCGCCTGCCGGGCAACGGCACGCTCGAACTGGCCTCCAACGAGCGCGTGTACATCGCCGGCGGCGCCATCGTCGAGGGCCGCTTCAAACTCGCCAGTGGCAGCGGCAACATCACCATCCGCGGGCGCGGCCTGCTGTCGGGCGGCGAATGGCCGTTTGAACGGGTCGACCCGTCCTGGCAGTACACCGTGCCCGCCATCGGCGGCGATGGTTCGCACCATTTCACGCTTGAAGGCATCACGCTGGTCCAGAGCACCACCTGGCAGGTCGCGCTCGAAGACCGCAGCCCGCGCGGCGACGCGACCCACCACAATGTCTACCGCAACTTCAAGACCGTCAGCTGGAACGGCTGCACCGATGGCATCTGGATCACCGGCAACGACAACCTCATCGACGACGTCTTCATTTTCAACAACGACGATTTCTTCGTCACCACGGGCGGGCGCAACACGCGCGTCTCGAACTTGGTCGTGTGGGGCGGGGCGTGGGGACGCTTCATGCTGTTCCACCAGATCTTCCGCAACACCGCCCCCGTCGAGAACCTCGTCGTCGAACATGTCGACATGATCGGGCGCGAAGGCGGGGCCGCGATGTTTTTCCTCGAAGGCCAGAAGAACCCGCGGCAACGGCCGGTCAAGGCCATGCGCGACGTGCTGTTTCGCGACATCGTGTTCGAGGAGCGCCGGCGCCCGGGCAACAGCAACAACACGCCGTATAACGCGGCGCGCCTGTTCGACATCGACACCAGCCTGGTGCCGGGCGGGATCAGCAATCTGCGCTTCGAGGACATCGTGCTCGACCAGTTGCTGCCGGACGAGGGATTCATCCTTGGCACGCCGGCCTCCCCAGTGCAGGGGGTGACGTTCAAGAACGTCAGGGCAGGGGGGCGGCTGCTTCGCTCGCTTGGGCAAAGCAATATCCGCACGAACGCGTCGGTGGGCGGCGTGCGCTTCCTCGACTAGCGTGGCGCGGCGGCGCCCGGCTCAGGTGGCCTGAAACTCGCCCTTTTCAGCAGGCGATGGTGGGAATCGCCTTGATTTTGAATTTCATGGTTTTGGCGGTTTTGCCGCTGCCTCGCTTGAGGACCATCGTGGAATCCTTAGGACTGCTCGTCCCGGCGAAAAAAAGTTTGACTTGCGGCTCGCCGCTGGTCTTTGCCACTTGCTCGATCCGGATCAGCTTGAAGCCGGTCTCCGCCTCCGGCGTGGCGGTCCATCCATCGGCCGCCTTGCCGGAAGCGGTGACCTCGATATTGTCGCGCCCGTCCGCTTCCGCGGTCTGCATCCCGCCCTCGCCGAGCGTGAGCGCGACCGGCGCCCGCGTTGCCTTTTCCGTCGGCGAGGGGTAAACCATGTTCAATTTCATGGTCGCGTTCCAGCCTTTTGCGTTGTCCATTTTCACTTCGCTCGCGCCAAAACTCGATGCGTTGACATGCACCCACCTGAATTTCTTCGCGTCGTGGTCGATATCGACCCATGCCGGAATAATATTGCGCGAGCTGCGCATCTGCTCATGGCTGGGTTCGCCGAATATCGTCAGCGGCGCCATCATGCCTTGCTCGATATGCTTCAACCGCACCACTGCGTCTATCGGCACTAGAAACGAGGTGATCGCGCCGATGGGCGTGGTTTGTTCGGCAGGCCAGTGCTTGGTGGTGTCGCCCACGATCGGATAGTGCCTGACATTTTTTCGGAGCGTTTCGCCGGCCGTGCAAGCGGCTGCTTGAAATGGGGATGCGACGCTGGCCACGAGCAGGATCAGGGCAGACAATCTCATGATTGGTTTTTCCAAAGTTATACGGCGCGAAAGACGATTGAACCGGTTGGGACCCAATGGTAACGTCGGGCGGGCGGAAATGCCATCGACGGCGCGGTCAACGCGCAAATCGAAGACCGCACAACTTCACCCCGTCTGGCGCCGGCCACAGCACGACATCGTCGAGAACCAAATCGGCTCCCGTGATTTTGGCTGTGCCTTGCAGCCGCACGTCGGGAGGGACCTTGTTGCCCTTCTCTATACTGAATTCGACTGCTCCGCTGGACGCAACGTGGCGATACTCGCCCCAGTAGTCCTTGTAGGCCTCGAATGGGCGCTGCGTCACGCTGAACCTGCCGCCGGCGTCAAATACCAGTTCTTGTATCGGCTCATAGGGCATGCGCTCGACCGCACCGGCCTCGCATGGGCGTTCGGCAACCTGCCTCCAGGTGCCCTTGAGTGGATGCTGCCGCGCATCGAATGCGCGCACCTTGCCCCTGATGCGCTCTTTGCCCACGACCGCAGCGACCGTGATCAACGTACCGTCCGGTGTGCCTGCCTGAAATTCGATCAGGCCGGTCTTGCCGATCGATGCGTAGGGCGTCGTTTCAATCTCCCAGCCATCGACGCATTCGTCCGGCACGCTCTCGACAAAACCGGGTCTGTGTGCGCGCAAAACCGTGGCCTGAATCTGGCCGCCGGCTGGAACCTCCTGGGTCCTGTCCCACAGCATGAGGTGCCCGGACCCGGCGCAGGCGGCGGCCTTCTTGGGCTGGCGGACAGGCTGGTGTTGCCGCTCCCTTTTCGCTTCCTCGGCCGCGTTTTTCATGGCGGCGATTCTCGCCAAATCGGGGCGATGGCCTTCTCGAACGCTTGCGTAACAGGCATCATTGGCGCGCCTGGACCCGTTCCAACAATTGTCGTTAGCGCCCCCGGGATTCTCGTTCAGGCAGGCCGAGAGAACAAATGCCGCCCGCTGATGGCAGGGCGCATACTCGTTTGACGTTGGCGATGCGGTGGCCGGCGAGATGCCGCATGTGAGCAAAAACGCCAGGCATGGAAATCGCAATAGTGGTGTCATGTGGATTGCATCCTCGGGTGTCGAAAAAAGGAACTTCGCGGACCATTGCGCCCTCGCCACTTTGCTGATATTCCCAGCCGCGTCCCGCCATCCATCCCTTGCAAGCTGATTGTACATGTTGACCAGCGGCCATTCCACGGGAAAACGCCCCAGGCGCTAGCGCCGATGGCCGCTCCTCCGCCCTGCTGGTGAGGCCGACGCCATGTTCAATTCTCACACCGGGTCGACCGCCACCTTGATCGACTTGTAGAAAATGTCGCTTTTCGCTTCAAAAGCCGAGTCGATCCCGAAGAAGACCCAGATGTCGCCATGCGCGTCGCTGCTCACCGAAAGCGGCTCCGCGCTCTTGAGGATCTTCGACTGGTACACCTGCGGTCCGCAGTTTGGCACCGCGTTGGCGATATTGCCCAGCACTTGCGACGCCGGTCCTGGCGTGGCCTGGTTGCCGCGCTCGAGGTTGACGGTGTAGTAGCCGCCCGTGGTCAAAACGGTTTTTGGCTCCGTCGGCGCCGCGCCGGCCACCACGTAGACGCCTTCGCCCGGTGAGCCGCCCACGCCGACACAGTCTGCGGATTGGTCTGTGATGATCTCGATCTCAAAGCTTAGTTTGTATTGTTTGGACGGCGCGTAACCACCAAATTTCTTCTTGTTGTAAATGAAGAGGTCGTCGCTGCGATTGGTGCCGGCATTGTAGTAGGCGTTGCCCGACAGCGGTGCCGGAAGAGAGCGCAACTCCCAGACGACGTCGGCCGGTTCGGTCGCCGCCTCGTAGTCGGCGTAGCCACCCTGCCAGCCGTCGGCGCTGGTGCTGAACGTGGTGGCGATCTGGGGCGTCTGTTGCGGCGCATCGCTGCCGCTGCCGCAAGCGGCCAGAAGGGAGACCGACGCAAGCACGCCGGAAAAAAGTACATTGCGTAGAGTCATCGAATCACCTCTGGCGTGTGGCGGGACGTTTATATTAGGGCAGAGGTGGCGCGCAAAATAGTCGAGAATTGTCATGCAATTGTAGTTCGGCC
Source organism: Massilia glaciei (assembly GCF_003011895.2). Classification (GTDB taxonomy): domain Bacteria; phylum Pseudomonadota; class Gammaproteobacteria; order Burkholderiales; family Burkholderiaceae_D; genus Telluria_A; species Telluria_A glaciei. The sequence continues at coordinate 16,350 of NZ_PXWF02000241.1, forward strand.
GTCGGCGATCGCGTGCATCGCCTGTTGCGTGCCGGCCCGATTTCGATGACCAGCGGACGTCCCGCAACGTCAGAGATTCCGATCCAATCGCATGCGCACTCCTTGATCATCGGCAAAAGAAAACGGATTTTGCCGGCGGACATGATACCGTGCATGCCTCAGCGATCCATAGGCCAAAAGAACTAGCCGCACTACGCACTGCGGCGCGAGCACGCGCCATCATGCCAATAGGAAAATTCCTACCTGCTGTCTACACTCGGCCAGGTCAAAGCCCCGTGGTGCTCCACGGCAAGGCTGATTACCCACGCACACCGAGGAGAGTACAGATGGACAGCAAGAACGAATCGATCGACAGCACCGTTGAAACCGCCACGACGAGCCGCCGTGGCTTTCTGGGCAAGGGCGCAATGGTGAGCCTGGCCGGCGCGGGCGTTGTGCTCGGCCTGGCTGGATGCAAGGAAGACGGCCCCGCGGGCAAGGCCACCGCCGCGCCCGGCAAAGCCGGCGCGGCCGACGGCGGCCATGTGGCCCCCGGCCAGCTCGACACCTATTACGCTTTCATCAGCGCCGGCCACGGTGGCGAGGTGCGGGTCCTCGGCCTGCCGTCAGGGCGCACCCTCAAGCGCATCCCGGTCTTTAACACCGACTGCATGGTCGGCTGGGGCGTCACCAACGAGTCGAAGGCGATCATGGGCACCAAGGCAGATGGCAGCCTGCGGTACACCACCGGCGACACCCACCATGTGCACGGCAGCTACAACGACGGCACCTACGACAGCCGCTGGCTGTTCGTCAACGACAAGATCCACTCGCGTCTGGCGCGCATCCGCATGGACATCATGGAGTGCGACAAGATCACGGCGATTCCGAACGTGATGGGCTTCCACGGCATCTTCCCCGACAAGCGCGACCCGGTCGACGCCGCCATCAACCACACCACGCGCGTGTTCTGCGGCGCCGAATTCCACATCCCGCTGCCCAATGACGGGCGCGACCTCGACGATCCGTCCAAATGGGGTTGCCTGTTCACCTGCGTCGACGCCGCCACCATGGAGGTGCGCTGGCAGTGCCGCATCGACGGCAACATGGAGCTGCTGGCCACCTCCTACGACGGCAAGCTGGCCGCGGCCACCCAGTACAACACCGAGGGCGGCGCCGACCTCGCCGGCATGATGTCGGCCGAGCGCGACGCCTGCGTGTTCTTCGACATCGCGCGCATCGAGGCGCGCATCAAGGCCGGCAGCTTCACCACCATCGGCGGCTCCAAGGTGCCGGTGGTCGACGGGCGCAAGCTGGCCAACGCCGACCCGAAAACCGCGTTGACCTGCTACGTCCCGGTCGGCAAGAATCCGCACGGCGTCAACGCCAGTCCCGACGGCAAGTATTTCGTCTGCGCGGGCAAGCTCTCGCCGACGGCGACCGTGATCGAATTGGCCAAGGTGTTGCAGTGGTTCAACGGCGAGCTCAAGGCGCCGCGCGACAGCGTCGTCGCCGAGCCCGAACTCGGCCTCGGCCCCCTGCACACCGCCTTCGACGGCAAGGGCAACGCCTACACCTCGCTGTTTCTCGACAGCCAGGTCGTCAAGTGGGACGTGGCGCTGGCGATCGCCCAGTTCAATGGCGACAAGAGCGTCAAGCCGATCATCGACCGCGCCGACGTCCACTACCAGCCCGGCCACGGCTACGCGTCGATGGGCGAGACCAAGGATGCGGACGGCAAGTACTTCAACTCGGGCAACAAATTCTCGAAGGACCGCTTCCTGCCGGTCGGCCCGCTCCATCCCGAGGCCGAGCAGATCCTCGACATCAGCGGCGCCAAGATGGTGCTCGTGTCGGACCACACCGCGTACCCGGAACCGCACGACGGCATCATCGTCAAGCGCGAATTCGTCAAGACCAAGCAGGTCTCGCTCATGACCGACTTCCCCAACGCCGTCACGGCCGAGACCGCGGGCATCGAGCGCAAGGGCAACAAGGTGCACGTGCGCCTGATGTCCCAGGCGCCGTCGTTCAGCATGCCGGTCATCAAGGTCAAGGTGGGCGACGAGGTGACCCTGACGCTGACCAACCTCGACAAGGTGGAGGACCTGACCCACGGTTGCGCGATTCCAAACCACAACATCAACTTCATCGTTAATCCGCAGGAAACCAAGTCGGTCACCTTCAAGACCGATCAGGCCGGCGCCTACTGGATCTACTGCACCCACTTCTGCCACGCGCTGCACCTTGAAATGCGCAGCCGGCTGCTGGTCGAGGCGTAGGCGGCGCGGATGGGAGGCGCATCGGGAGCCGCACGGGGCGCAGCGCGGGTAGCCGCATGGGTAGCCGCATGAGGCGCGGCGCGCGCGCCTGGCCGGCCTGGCTGTTGCCGTTGGCATCGCTGCTGGCATTGCTGTCGATGCTGGCGGCCGGGCCGGCGCGCGCCAACGTGTACGACGCCGAGCTGTCGCAGCAACTGCTGCACGGCCCGGACCTGTGCGCGCACGCGCCGTGCCGCGACGTCATGCCGCAGGCCGGCCGTTTCTCGCTGCGCAAGGGGCGGCCGAGCTACGTCGAAGCCTTTGCCGGCGGCCCCGGCGAGGCCGAGCGCCTGGTTGGCTATGTCTTTTTGTCGACCGACGTGGTCGACATTCCCGCGTACTCAGGCAAGCCGATCGTGACCTTGATCGGCATGGATGGCGCCGGCGTCATCACGGGCGTGCGCATACTCAAGCATTCCGAACCGATATTGTTGGCCGGCATCCCGGAGTCGACGCTGCTCAAGTTCATCGCCCAGTACGTCGGCCAGCGCGGCGACGCCAAACTCGAGATCGGCCGCGGCGGCGGTGCTGGCGGCGCGGTCGGGCTCGACGCGATCAGCGGCGCGACCGTCACCGTCATCGCCGAGAACCAGGTCATTTCGCGCAGCGCCTACGAGATCGGCCGCCAGGTCGGCATCTTCAAGCGCGAGCCGCGCCCGCCGCCGCGCTACACGGCCCTCGACGAGCGCCTCAGCTGGGACCAGTTGCTCGCCGAGGGCAGCGTGGCGCGGCTGCAAGTCGCGCCCGGGGAGGTCGGCCTCGACGGCGACGGCCCCTACATCGACATGCACTTCGGCCACCTCAATGTGCCCTCGGTCGGCATCAGCGTGCTCGGCGAGCAGGTCTACAAGCGCCTGATGGCAGAACTCAAGCCCGACGAGCAGGCCATCTTCATCATCGCCAACGGCGCCGTCTCGTTCAAGGGCTCGGGCTTTGTGCGCGGCGGCATCTACGACCGCATCCAGGTGCGCCAGGATCCGCAAAGCTACACCTTCCGCGACACCGACTACCAGAACCTGTACGGGGTGCAGGCCGCGGGCGCGCCGGCGTTCACCGAATCGGCGGTGTTCATCGTCCGCTCCGAAAACTTCAACCCGGCCTGGCCGTGGCAGCTGGCCTTCCTCGCCAACAAGGCCGAGGGGCAGAGCGGGGCAAAGACCTTCGTCCACTTCGACCAGCAATACTGGCTGCCGTCGCGCTACCTGGTGGGCGGGCGCCCGCTCGTCGAGCGGCCCGAGGCCGCGTGGCGCGCGATCTGGCGCGGCAAAATGGTCGAGATCGTCCTGTTCCTGTGCGTGCTCGCCTTCACCGCCGCCATGTATTCGCAGCGCGACACGCTGGTGCGCATCTCGTCGCGCAAGCACAAGCCGTGGATCGAGCGCCCGCGCCACGTGCTGTGGCTCGTCAGCGTGGTGTTCCTGGGCTTCTACCTCAAGGCGCAGCCGAGCATCACGCAGGTGCTGACCTGGTTCCATTCGCTGCTGCACCAGTGGAAATGGGAGCTGTTCCTGTCGGACCCGTTCATCTTCCTGTTTTGGTGGTTCATCATCGCCAGCGTGCTGGTGTGGGGGCGGGGCGTGTTCTGCGGCTGGCTGTGCCCGTTCGGCTCGCTGCAGCAGCTCGCGCTCAGCGTCGGCAAGTTCGTCGGCCTCGGACGCTATCAAAAACTGCTGCCCAAGCGGATCCACGACAAGCTGCGCTGGCTCAAATACGGCGTCTTCGCGGTGCTGCTGGGCGTGTCCTTCTTTTCGATGGAGGCGGCCGAGCAACTGGCCGAGATCGAGCCGTTCAAGACCACCTTTATCGTCGGCGTTTGGAACCGGACCTGGCCGTTCTGGATCTTCGTCGGCGCCATACTGGGCTGGTCGTTCCTGAGCGAGCGTCCCTACTGCAAGTACCTGTGCCCGCTGGGCGCCGGGCTGGCGATCCCGGGCAAGTTCCGCCTGTTCGGGCTCAAGCGCAAGGCCGAGTGCACCACCTGCCACGCCTGCGCCGCCGGTTGCGGCTCGCACGCGATCGACAGCGCGGGCCGGATCGACCAGATGGAATGCATGCTCTGCCTCGACTGCATGATCCTGTACTACGACGACCATGCGTGTCCGCCGCTGGTCGGCGAGCGCAAGCGCCGCGAGAAGCACGGGCTGGCCTTGACCGCGATCGACGCCGGCGGCTACTTCATCAAGCTCGAGTCGGTCAAGGACGCGCTCGCCGAGCGCGCCGGCGACGTGGCGGGCAAGCCGCCATGAGGCATTCTCACGCCGCCGCCGTCGCCGGCCTCCTTTTGGCCTTGTCCAGCGCCGGCGCCGATGGCGCCGAGCTGCGCGTGCGGCCGGGGCAGTCGATCGCGGCCGCCATTTCCGGCGCGGCGCCCGGCGACACCTTGCTCATCGCGCGCGGCAACTACAACGAACATCTGCTGGTCGACAAGCCGCTGACCCTGCGCGGCGTGGGCCGGCCCACCATCAGCGGCCAGAACAGTGGCGACGTGATCCGCGTCACCGCCAGCGACGTCACCATCGAGGGCCTGATCATCCGCGACAGCGGCGCCGACATGGACGCGCAAAACGCGGGCGTGTACGTGGTGCCCGGCGCCGACCGCTTCACGCTGCGCGACTGCGTGCTGGCCTACACTTTGTTCGGCCTGTGGCTCGAAAAATCGCACCACTCGAAGGTGATCGGCAACACCATCACCGGCAAGCGCGACCTGCTGTCGGCCGCGCGCGGCAACGGCATCCAGGTCTACAACACCACCGATGTCGAGGTCATCGACAACAACATCAGCTACGCGCGCGACGGCATCTACGTCGACATCTCGAGTCGCGCCCTGTTCCGTGGCAACAAGATCCACCACGTGCGCTACGGCACGCACTACATGAACACCAACCACAGCACCTGGGAGGGCAACGAGTCGTACCTGAACCGGGGCGGCCTGGCGCTCATGGAGGTGCGCAACCTGGTGGTGCGAAACAACGTGGCCTGGGGCAACGAGGACCACGGCATCATGCTGCGCACGATCCAGGACTCGGTCATCGAGCACAACGTGGTGGCCGGCAACGGGCGCGGCTTCTTCGTCTACGACGCCGAGTACAACGTGCTGCGCAACAACGTGGTCATCAACAACCGGGTCGGCGTGCACCTGTCGGCCGGTTCGTCGAACAACGAGGTCGGCGCCAACGACTTCATCGGCAACGAGGAGGCGGTCAAGTTCGTCGCCTCGCGCGACGTCGCCTGGGGCGTCAAGCAGGGCAACTACTGGAGCAACTACGGCGGCTGGGACCAGGACGGCGACGGCGCCGGCGACGTCCCCTACGAAGCGAGCGACCTGGTCGACCGCCTCAACTGGCAATACCCCTTGGTCAAGCTGCTCATGAGCAGCCCGTCGATCCAGACGCTGCGCTTCGTGGCGCGCCAGTTTCCCGTGCTGCGCGCGCCGAGCGTGGTCGAGGCGCACCCGCGCATGCGTCCGAACAACCCGAATTGGAGCCGCTGGAATGACAAACACCCCCGTTGAACTCGACGCCGTCAGCAAGTCGTTCGGCCAGGTCGAGGCGGTGCGTGAGGTTTCGCTGGCGATCGGCAAGGGCGAGATGTTCGGCCTGATCGGCCACAACGGCGCCGGCAAGAGCACCTTGTTCAAGCTCATGCTCGGCTTGCTGCCGGCCAGTGCGGGCAGGGTGCGGGTCGGCGGCGTCGACGCCGCCAGCGCCCAGTTCCGCCAGGTGCGGCGCCGCATCGGCTACCTGCCCGAGACGTTCGTGAGCTACGACAACCTGAGCGGGCTCGAGGTGCTGCGCCTGTTCGCCGACCTCAAGGGCGTGCCGAGGGCGCACTGCCCCGAACTGCTCGAGCGCGTCGGCCTGGCCGGCGCCGGCGCGCGCCGCCTGCACACGTATTCGAAGGGGATGCGCCAGCGCCTCGGCTTCGCGCAGGTGCTGCTGGGCGACCCGGAGTTGATGTTCCTCGACGAGCCTACCAACGGGCTCGACCCCGAGGGCATCGCCGGCTTCTACGTGATTTTGCGCCAGGCGCGCGAGCGCGGCGCCACCATCGTGATCACCTCGCACATCCTGGCCGAGATCCAGCACCGGGTCGACCGCCTGCTGATCCTCGACGGCGGCCGGGTCGGCGCGCTCGGCACGCTGGCCGAACTGCGCGCGCGGCACGTGCTGCCGTCGACGATCGAGGTGCGGCTGCGGCCCGGCCAGGCGGCGCTGGCTGCGGGATTGCTCGCGCACCTGCCCGGCGTGGTCGTCACGGCCGACGCCGGCGCCGACACTGGGCACGCCAGCATCGCCTGTCCCGCCGCGCAGAAGGCGCCGGTGCTGGCCTTGCTGGCGCCGGCGCTGCTCGAGGTGGCGATCCACGAACCCTCGCTCGAAGACCTTTTTCTCGGCTATGGAGGCAAACATGCGCGGACCCATTGAATGGCGCCAGGTGCGCGTGATGGCCGCCAAGGAGTTCCGCGACCGCATTCGCAACCGCTGGGTGCTGGCAGTGGCGGTGATCTTCGCGCTGTTCGCGCTGGCGATCGCCTATTTCGGCGCCGCCCAGCAGGGCGCGGTGGGCTTTCGCAGCATCGACGTGACCGTGGCCAGCCTGTCGAGCCTGGTGATCTACCTGGTGCCGCTGATCGCGCTGATCCTCGGCTACGACGCCATCGTGGGCGAGCGCGAGCGCGGCTCGCTCGAGCTGATGCTGTCGATGCCGATCAGCCGCTTCGAGGTGTTGCTGGGCAAATACCTGGGCCTGGCGGCGGCCCTGAGCGGCGCCACCGTGCTCGGCTTCGGCGCCGGGCTGCTGCCGCTGGCCAACGAACTGACGGTGCGCGACGGTTTCCACTACGCCGGCTTCGTCGGCAGCGCGATCCTGCTCGGGCTCGCCTTCCTGAGCATCTCGATGCTGGTGTCGGTCGTCGCGTCCGACCGCGTGCGCGCCAGCGGCGTGGCGATCGCGCTGTGGTTTTTCTTCGTGCTCATTTTCGACCTGCTGCTGATGGGCGCGCTGGTGCTCAGCGACGGCAGCCTTGGCAGCGGCGTGTTCGCGGCGCTGTTGATGCTCAATCCGGCCGACGTGTTCAGGCTCATGAACATCTTCAGCTCGGAGCAGGCGCAGAGCATGTACGGCCTGGCGACGGTGATGCCGGAGCGCCTGACCGACCCGGCCGTGCTGCTGGCGATCATGGCCGGCTGGATCGTCATTCCCTTTTTGATCGCCCACTGGAGGTTCACATGCCAACAAAAATAATGCGCCGCATCACAACCCTGGCGGCGGGCGTGCTGCTGGCCGCGTGCGGCGAGGCCGCGCTGACGGTGGTGGCCGGGGAGCCGGGCGCCGACACCGCGTGCGCGCTCGACGGCATGGTGCTGCGGGACTTTCCGGGTCCGAAGGCGCAGATCCATTACACCGAGGGCAAGGCCGACTATTACTGCGACCTCATGGAGTTGTTCACGGTGCTGCAAACGCCCGAGCACAAGCGCAAGATCGCGGCCATCTTCGTGCAGGACGCGGGCAAGACCGATTGGGCCCAACCGGACGGACACTGGATGTTGGCGAAGGACGCGCTGTTCGTCGTGGGCAGCCGCAAGCAGGGTTCGATGGGGCCGACCTTCGGCGCGTTCTCCAACGCGCGGGATGCGGCGGCCTTTGTGCAAAAGGAGGGCGGCAAGGTGGTGCCGTTCGACCAGGTGACGGCAGAAATGCTCGACAAGGGTGGCGCGGCAGGCGACGCGGGCCACTGATTTTTTTTGACTTTTATAGGTGGATATCATGAAGAACAATACTTTGCTGGCGCTGTTGATGGCGGGCGCGCTCGGCGCGTGCGGACAGAAGGCGCCGGCGCCGGAAGCGGCGGCCGCCGACCCGGCCGCGGTGGTGGTCGTGGCGCCTGTGGTGGCGGAGCCGGCGGCCGCGCCGGTGGTGGTTGCGGCCAGCGCCGCCGACCTGGCCATCGGCGAGAAGGTGTACGGCACTAGTTGCGTGTCGTGCCATGGCGCGGCGGTGCTGGGCGCGCCCAAGCTGGGCGATAAGCCGTCGTGGACGCCGCGCATCGCGAAGGGCGCCGATGCGCTCTACAAGAGCGCGGTGGAGGGCATCAAGATGATGCCGCCGCGCGGCGGCAATGCTGCCCTGAAGGACGAGGAGCTGAAGGCGGCGGTCGACTTCATGGTCAGCAAGGCGATCTGACGCGCCGATAACTCAATATCTAGATCTACGTCATCCCCGCGAACGCGGGGACCCATGCTGAGCATGCAGTTATGCGCCCTCCAAAATTTTGGACAAACGGTTCCCAGCCTTAAGTTTGAACTCTGCGTATAGGTAAGCGCAGCATGGGGCAAACGCATGCGTTTGCGTTTTCGCGGGGAGTCATTTCTGCCAATGGCAGGAATGACGGCTGATTTAATTTAATCGGATATTTTCCATGCGACCCCTACGTATCATGCTGGCCGCGCTTTTGATGCTGGTTAGCACATCCTGCACCCAGGCGGACACCACCCACAGCACCACCGGCCGCGTGTTCGGCACGGTCGTCGAGGTGCGCATCCACGGCGGTTCGCCCGAACGCGCCGCCGAACTGAGCCGCGCCGTGCTGGCCGAATTCGACCGCCTGCACCACAAATTCCACTCTTGGCAGCCGAGCATGCTCACCGCCCTCAACGACGCCATCGCGCGCGGCGAGCCGTTCACGGCGGACGCCGAAATGGTCGGCCTGCTGCAGTCGGCGACGGTGCTCGCCGAGCGCTCGGACAACTTGTTCAACCCTGCGATCGGCCACCTGGTCCGCCTATGGGGCTTCCAAAGCAGCACCTTCGAGCGGCGCGACCCGGCGCCCGCTCAGATCGCGCGCTGGGTCGCGGCCAATCCGCGCCTGTCCGACCTGCGCTACCGGGGCACGACCATCAGCAGCACCAACGACGCCGTCATGATCGACCTGGGCGGCTACGCCAAAGGCTACGCGCTCGACCGCGCCGCGCTGATCCTGCGCGCCGGCGGGGTGAAGGCGGCGCTGGTCAACGTCGGCGGCAACGTGCTCGCCATCGGCAAACCCGGCGCGCGACCATGGATGGTCGGCATCCGGGACCCGCGTGGCGACGGCGCGCTGGCCAGCGTGGCGCTGCACGACAACGAGGCGATGGGCACCAGCGGCGACTACCAGCGCTATTTTCTCAAGGACGGCAAGCGCCACCCGCATATTATCGACCCGCGCAGCGGCCAAACGGTCGACCTGGTCGCGTCGGTGACGGTGATCGCCGCCGGCGGCACGGATGCGGGCCTGCGCTCCGACGGCAACTCCAAGCCGCTGTTCATCACCGGGCCGGCCGGTTGGGAGGCGATGGCTTCCAGGATGGGGCTCAAGGAAGTGCTGCTGATCGACGCCGACAAGCGCTTCCTGATGACGCCGGCGATGCGCGCGCGCTTGGCCGGGGCCGGGGCAGGGCGCGCCAAATAGCGTGCCGCGGACAAGTCCTGCGCGCAGAGGCCGGCGCTGTCGCCGCCCAAATAGCGCGTGCGCGTTGACGGACAAGATGGATTGCAGCGGCGCAACGGCGCAGCGCGCTACAATGCGCCTTCGATCACACCGCCATCGGCTTCGCCCATGAGATTGACCGCCCATACGCCTTGTGCGCCGCCTGCCTTGCCCGTCCTGCCGTGCGCGACCCGCGCGCTGGTGACCGATCGGGCCGGCCGCGGATGAAACTCGCGCTCAACGTCGCCGGCGTGCTTTTCGTCCTGCTCGGCCTGATCGGCGCCTTCCTGCCCCTGCTGCCGACGACGCCATTCCTGCTGCTTGCGGCCGCGTGCTTCGCGCGCGGTACGCCGCGCCTGCACAAGTGGCTGCTGACCAATCCGGTGTTCGGCAAGTACCTCGACGACTACGAGCAAGGCAGGGGCATCCCGGCCAGGGCGAAGGTGCTTGCATTGTCGATGATGTGGAGTTCGCTCGTGCTGGTGATGTGGCGCTACGACGTCTTGCTCGCGCGGTTGTTGCTCGCGGCCATGGGCTGCGCGGTCAGCGTCTATCTGCTGCGCCTGCCCACGCGCGTCGCGCGGGAGCGTCAAGACGCGGACGCGCCAGGCGGCGGGGCGCCCGACTGAAGCCCCCGGCACTCAGCCCTGCACCACGACCACTTGGGAGAATCGCAAGTTCTCGAAAACCTTGATGCGCCCCTTCAGCGGCCACCAGTCGTACAGAAAAATCTGCACCGGGCGCCACATGGCCACCCAGCCGATGATGGTCAGGCTTTCGCGGGCGATCTTGGCGGTGTGGCCGGGGACCAGGCTGGTGACGGCCTCGGCCAGCAGCAGGCAGGTGGCGACGAACACGAGGCCGACGCCCAGACTGAGGCGGCCAAGGCGCAGCATCTGCCTCAGTTCGCCCCTCACCAGGTCGATCTTGTAGGCGTAATGGTTGTGCACGGCCTCGGCCACCAGCGCGCCCGCGTCGGCTTGTGGCGGCAACTGCTCGACATGGATGGTCAGATGCAGGCGGCTGTCGTGCGGGAGCGACAGCGCCCAGTTCTCGATGAACGCCTCGCACGCGCGGTCGAGGTCCTTGTTCAGGAAGGGCGTCGGGTCGAGCGAGTTGAACAACTGCCGAATCTCGCGCACGCGCAATTCGAGTGTGTGGGTGGGGTGCTGGCTGATGTGCATGAACTTCCTGTCTCGCTTGTTGGGGTTCAGCACGCTTGGGCACGCTGTTGCAATCAAGCATACACCTACGCTACCGGTGTGGAGGCATCAAGTTCGGGTTTAGCCAGCAGCCGCGCGGCACATTCATCTCTGCGCACTCGCCAGCCGGCGGAGTTCACCGTGGTTGCATGCACTTTGATCAGGCCCCTCGTTGTAGCGAGGGATCGGCTTGACCAAAGGACGTCAGACGAAGCAGTCCGATGAGCCATAGCTATCGCAATTAACTGCTCTCATAAAGTCATCCCTGGAACCGGCATCAATAATAGACACGGTACTGATCAGCGCGGTGCCCGCAACTCCGCGAGCTTTTTAGTGGCGTATGCATGGTCGGGGTCCAGCGCCACCGACCGCTCCCAGCCAGGATTGCCAGATGCCAAACAACACCGCAACGGGGAAAACCCTTTGTCTACCGGTTTGACACCGCCCACATGTCGGCGGAATCCATGTACACTCCTTACATTCCCACATGGAAACATCAATATGCCTATCTCCGCCCTTGGCGCCGGCCTATCCGGCATGTATGCCAACCAGCGAGCGCTGGATGTGGAGGCGAACAATGTCGCCAATCTCAACACGGCCAACTTCAAGGCCCAGAGGGCCAACTTCAGTGAATCGAACCCTGCCGGGGCGGGTGTCACCCTGTCGGTCGAAGGGCGCAATCTAGCGGCGGTCGAGGGCACCGCCCTGGCTGGCTCCCTAACCAATTCCCTTATGTACACGGCCGGGTTCGACATGTCGGCCCAGGTTGTCAAGATGGCTGATCAGCGCATGCGTACGCTAATCAGCATCAGCGCCTGAGTAGCGTCGCCAGGGTGGGGTGCTGGTTGATGTGCATGAACTTCCTGTCTCGCTTGTTGAGGTTCAGCACGCTTGCGCGCACTGTTGCAATCAAGCATACACCTACGTTACCGGTATGGCGGCATCAAGTTCGGGCATAACCGGGCTCGCGCTGGCTCCTCAAGGCGAGCACGAACACCGTATCGAGTTTATCGACGTATTGGTAAAGGGCGACGTAGCCTTGCGATTTGCGTCCGATCACGAGCTCGCGCTTGCCGTTTGCTGGCGGGCGCCCGATCAGCGGGCTGTGCGCCAGTACATCGATAGCCTGAACGATTTCGTTCAGGCGCGCGGACAGCGCGCCCGACGCGTGCAGCATCAGATGCGCAACGATCCGGTCAAAGTCCTGCGTGATTTCCGGCGCCAACTCGACGCGCGCCACCGTCAACCGCGCTTCTTGTTGGCGACAGGACGCGCCACGTCCTTGCCCGAGACGCGATCTGAAAGGTATTGCCGCATGTCGGACCAAGCGATCGTCTCGCCCGAAGCGGCAATTCTCTTGAACCGCGCGTCGGCTTCTGCATCAAAGTCCTCCCGCTGCTCTTCGAGCTCGGCTTTTTCTGCGATAGCCTCGAGTATAAAACTGTGCGTCGTTTTTCCCGTGCGCTCTGCCGCTTTGGCAATGCGCTCCTTCAAGTCCTGCGGCAAGCGTATTGTCGTCGTTGAGATGGTGAGCTCCGCTGATAATGTCCTCTTCTACCACGCCTCCAATGCAGCACAAATGTGCTATCGGCCGGTTGGCGCGACTTCGGCGCAATGCGCTGGCGCGGCCGAAGTGCGGTCTTAACCGCAGCGCGCCGAGCCTGACGGCGACGCCCGACTCTGCTGGACTGCGGCAACTCTTGTGTTTAACTCAAACCGGCCCGCCGTAACGCCGATGCCACCGTGACTGCGGTGGCTCGGGTCCGACGGCCCGCGTGCCGCTGGTGCGAAGCTTAGCCACAAGGGTATGTACCGTTTCCAAGCGCTGCCACGGGCAGGTCGAGCAGAACATAGAGAGGTGCGCCCTGTCGACCGGAAGTTCCGGTTGCCTGCGTTCGTGTCCGGCCGTCCGCGCCGCCACGCCCATCTGTATTCCCCGACCGTCCGGCCGCGCCCTCAAATCACTCAAAGGGATGCCATGCCATATCTGCAAAAACTCGACGCGATCATCGCCGCCACCATCGCCCCCGCGGCGATCGCCACCGACCGCGACGCCGCGTTTCCGCGCGCCGCCATCGACGCGCTCGGCGCAGCCGGCCTGCTCGGACTCGTCAGCAGCACCGAGGTCGGCGGCATGGGGCTCGGCCCGGCCGAGGCGGCCCAGCTGATCGAACGCATCGCCAGGGCCTGCCCGTCGACCGCGATGGTCGTCTGCATGCACCTGTGCGCCACCACCGTGCTCGAAAAAACCGGCAACGAAAAGGTCCGGCGCGAGATCGCGGCCGGGCGCCACCTGAGCACCCTGGCCTGGTCCGACACCGGCACCCGCAGCCACTTCTGGGCGCCGGCCGGCAGCGCGCGCGGGGAGGGTGACGCGGTCGTCCTCGACGGCAGCAAGAGCATGGTCACCTCCGCCGGCGAGGCCGACTCGTACGTCTGGTCGACCAAGCCGATGGCGCACGACGGCGCCAGCACGCTGTGGCTGGTCGACAGCAAATGCGCCGGATTGAGCGAGGTCAAGCCGTTCGACGGCATGGGCCTGCGCGGCAACCGCTCCTCTCCGTTGACCGCCAACTCGGTGCGGGTGGGTGCCTCGGACATGCTCGGCGCCGACGGCGGCGGCTTCGACATCATGATCGGCTCCGTGCTGCCGGTGTTCTCGGTGCTGATCGCCTCGACCTCGATCGGCCTGATGGAGGCCGTGCTCGAGTCGAGCTGCGCGCACGCCGGCGGCAGCAAATTCGAACACCTGGGCAGCACGCTGTCGGAGCTGCCGACGATCCGCGCCTACCTGGCGCGCGCGCGCATCGAGGCGGACTTGGCGCGCACGCTTCGCGACGACACGCTCGCGGCGCTGGCGGCCAACCGCCCGGACGCGATGCTGCGCGTGATGCAGGTCAAGGTGGCGGCGGCCGAAGCGGCGCTGACGGTCACCGACACGGCCATGCGCGTGTGCGGCGGCGCCGCGTTCCGCAAGGACGTCGGGGTCGAGCGTTATTTCCGCGACGCGCGGGCGGCGTCGGTCATGGCGCCGACCTCGGACGTGCTGTACGACTTCATCGGCAAGGTCGTGTGCGGCATGCCGGTGTTCGGTTAAGGGGGGCGCGATGAACACACCACTGATGATGGGCGCGGTCGCCTACGCGCCGAAGGTCGTGACGATCTGGGAGGGCTTCAAGGCCTGGTTCCGCGACAACGGCGTCGAATTCGACTTCATCCTGTATTCCAACTACGAACGCCAGGTCGAGGCGCAGTTCGACGGCACCATCGCGCTGGCCTGGAACTCGCCGCTGGCCTGGGTGCGCGCCGACCGCATGGCGCGCGCCAGGGGCCAGCAGGTACGCGCGCTGGCGATGCGCGACAGTGATTGCGACCTCACCTCGGTGCTCGTCACGCGCGCCGACGCCGCCGGCGGTGCCGGCTCGCTGGCCGCGCTGGCCGGCAAGGTGATCGGCTTCGGCGCGATCGATTCGCCGCAGGCCAACCTGATCCCGCTCGACCACCTGCGCCAGAACGGCATGCTGGCGTGGACAAACTTCGAGGCGCGCCGCTTCGACGTCCTCGGCGGCAAGCACGGCGACCATATCGGCGGCGAGCGCGACGCCGCGTTGGCCCTGATGGCCGGCGAGATCGACGCCGCCTGGATGATCGACAGCAACCACATGGCGTTCTCGCGCGAGGGCGTGCTGCCGGCCGGCGCCACGCGCATCGTCGCGCGCACGGCGCCGTTCGACCATTGCAATTTCACCGTCAGTCCGGGCGCGCCCGAAGAGCAGATCGCGCGCATCGGGCCGTTGCTCATGGCGATGAGCTGGGACGACCCGGAGGTGCGGCCCCTGTTGGAACTCGAAGGCCTGCGGGCCTGGGTGCCTGGGCGCACCAGCGGCTACGACGCGCTGGTGCGCGCCACCGACGACGAACGTTTTTACACCCGGGAAGGAGCCATCCTTGCAAACGACTATCGATATTGAGGACCTGCGGTTCGACGGCGGCGCCCACATCCTGGTCAAGCACGGCCTGCAGGGCGTGGCGCCGGGCGCCGAACTGGCGGTGACGGGCAGCGGCGTCGATTGGCAGGGCGAACTGGCCACTTGGTGCCGCAACCAGGGGCACCAGTGCCGGTTCGACGGGCCGGGCGCGCAAGGCGGGCGCGCGTTGGCGCTGGTGCGGCGCGGCGACGCCCAGGCCGGACGCTGGCGCGGCGCGATGCAAAGCGGGCACGCCGATCCGGCGCGCGAGGGCGCCGTGGCGCCGCTGGCGCAGGCCCGCTGGGGCCTGGCCGCGCGCGGCGCCACCATCGAGGCGGGCGCGCCGGAGATGCACTTCCGGCTCGACCAGAAGAGCGATGTGTGGGTCGAGCGCGCGGCCGACCTGTACGCGCAGGCCGCGGCGCTCCAATGGAACCCGGCCACCGCGATCGACTGGGACGCGCAGTTCACGCTGCCCGACATGGTCGAGGATGCGGTGGTCCAGTTGCTGACCTACATGATCGAGAACGAGGTGGCGGCGCTGGTGGTGCCGGCGCGCTTTCTGGGGCAGTTGCATCCGCACTTTCGCGAGGTGCAGGCGGTGCTTGCGATCCAGGTCGCCGACGAGGCGCGCCACATCGAGGTGTTCACGCGGCGCCTGCGCCTCAAGGGCCGGGAGCCGGCGTTGTCGACCGCGGGCGGACAGAATTCGCTCAAGACGCTGCTCGACGAGCCCGATTTTTCGGTCGCCGAATTCCTGCTGTCGGTGCTGGGCGAGGGCACCTTCGTGAGCCTGCTGCATTTCCTGCACCTGCACGCGCCCGATCCGGTGACGCGCCAGATCGCGCGGCTGGCCGCGCGCGACGAGGCGCGCCACGTGGCGTTCGGCATGATGCACCTGCAGGGGCGCATCGAGCAGGAGCCGGCGTTCCGCACGCGCCTGGCCAATGCGGTGCAGACGCGCAACGACGCCCTGGCGGGCACCCCGGGCCTGAACGAAGAGGTATTCGACGCGCTGATCCTGCTCGCGGCCGGGGCCTTGACGCCGGCGGCGATCGCCAGCGGCTATCTCCGGGTGCAGGAACTGATGGTCGACATGGCCGAGGGACGCCAGGCCCGGCTAGAAAAGCTCGGATTCGACAAGCAGGCGGCGCAGCAGTTGTCGGCGCTGCACACGCGCAATTTCATGTAGCACGCGCATGCCAAAGGGGGGGGCGAATTATTTTTGGACAAGGCCAACATGTAATGCACTTTGCTTAATATTGACATGCTAAAATCCAGCGCACATCGCGTTGGCGTGTAACGCCAAACCTATAAAAATACTTAAAAGGGGCAGAAAATGTTGGTTTGGGGCACCGCAACTGATTCAGATACCATTGGCCATACACCGTCGTTCGCATGCAGCAATTGCAGCACCGATGCACCACAGCAGATCGTCCGCAGCTACAAGTGGGGCCACCTATGGTACCTCGGCGCCATCATCAAAAAGCATTACCAGTCGGTTTGTTCGACCTGCGGCACCGGCACCGATCTGTCCATCAAGAAGGTCGAAGACGACTTCAAGCCATCCTATCCTTTCAACCGCAGCCGCGGCTGGATGGTTTGGGTCGCCGCGTTCGCCGCGATCATGGTCATCGGTTTCGTTTCGGATCAAAAGACCGGCGAGAGCAAAAAGAATTATCTGGCGGCGCCAAAAGCCGGTGATATATTCATCATGGATGTCAAGTCAATCACCGGCTCGAGCGACGGCAATGACTACGCCCTGATGCGCGTGAAAACGGTGACCGACGACGCGCTCGAATTCGAACCGTCGAAGTTTGTGTACCAGCGCTCCAAGGGGGCGAAAAAAGCGCTCGACAACAATGCGTCCGAGCCCGGGTTCTTTCTTGCCGAACCAATTTCGGTGCCGCGCGCAAAGCTCACGCAAATGAACAGCAGCGGCGAAATCATCGAGATCCGGCGCTAGGAGCCTGTCGGACTTAGGATCGTCGGCTGCAAAAAGTGCTGGACGGTCCATATTTCGCCGCTTTCTCGGCCAATAGCTCGCTATTGGCACTGCGAAATTGTCAAAATCTGTCCTCGTCCAGCGTTTTTTTGCCTCGACCGTTTCGCTTCGACTCCCTAAGTCCGACAGGCTCCTAGGAATGATGGCCCAGCGGGATGTGCGCTTTACGCAGCGCGCATCCCGCATTTTTTTTCAGGGAGTTTTTGCATGAGAATGATCCTCGCGCCGCTCGTCGCTATTTTTACGTTGGCCGGTTGCGGCGGCGGCGGCACCGAGAACGTCAAAATGTTTAAGTACAGGGGCTCCGTCCAGTGCAGCGGCGGTGGAATGACATTGGAGGCCATGACGCGCCAACTCACGGACGCCAACATTCAAGTACTCTCCGCCAGTTGCGGCAGCGATGGCAAGTCCGACGCGTTCGCCGCGCTCTGCGGCGCACCCGACGACCAAATCGGCATATTCGAGATCCCTGCGGCGCAAGTGCAGGCGGCATCGGCGATTTCGTTTGCACCGCTAAGCAATTTGCCGAAGGCTTTCGTGCGCGCCTGTCCCGCCTGACGACCCATCATGCAATTGACCGCCGCAAGGGCCATGCTCGCACTCCCTCGCGCTCAGGATTCCTGGACCTACATCATGGAACATGCCGAGACCTTCATCTGGGACGAGCATGGCCTAGAAGTGGAGGAATGGAATGCGATGGCGGGCAAGGGCGCCGGATTCGAGGACGTCACGGCCACCTTCAACAATCCGGACGAAGAGGATGCGACCTTTCTGACATATAAGGGCAAGACCGTCCGGGTGCCGCTCGTGCACGACCGCGAAGATAATTTCATCTCCATCCATACGCTAAGCCAACTGGTGCGAGAAGACTCCGAACTGCGCTACTGCATCGACTCGACCCACAGCAGCGACGTGGCCTTCCTCGCGCTCAGCCCCGCGCAATGGCGCGCGCTTGAATCCGAGTTCGGACGCGAGGCCGTGGACTTCCGGTTCCTCGCGATCGGGCCGGACCTCGAGGCGTTTTTCAAGGCGGCCCATGCCGACGAGAACCTCAGGACCTACGCCGACGACGGCGACGCACCGACCCGGAACGCCGTGCTTGAACAGGGGATGAAAGAGCAGATTCAACTGCTCGCGCATGCGAACTATTCGTGTGCCGAGGTCCATTCCAAGCTGATCGAGGACAAATTCCTCCACCTGTTGATTTGCGTCGATAGCGACAAGCACCGCGATGCGCTTCGAGGCAGCAACAAGTTCAAGCGGCAGGTCGATTTGATGCGGGCGAACTGGCCCAGCCAGATAGCGCTCCGGAGCATTTCGTTTCAGTCGAAGCAGGCAATCGCGCGCGACGAAGCGCGCTTCTGGTCCAGCTTGTGGTGGGTGGAGGGCGCTTGCCCGCAATTGCGCTGGGACGGTGCGCCCGCCGATTACGACTCTCGCGCGAAGGAAGTGGCGGCGCCAAACGAGGCCGGACCATCAAAGCGCGCGAATCCCGGTCCGCGACAGCCCCCCGCGCCCGTGCCCTCGCCGCAGGCAAACGACGCGAAAAAACCGGATGGCGCTTCTTCGCCCAAACACTGGTTGCCGCTGGCCTTCATCGCCATTTTACTGGCGGCGTACTTTTTTGGCATGACCCTACAGTAGGCAAACAGACAGGCAAACAAAGGAAAACATCATGATCGACCTTCACGCCAGCGACATCCGCACCTTCGTGCCGGCCAGGGACTTCGAGGTTTCCAGGGACTTTTATGTCGCGCTCGGTTTTGTCGTCAAATGGTCCGATGCCAACATGGCGCTGCTGGAAGTCGCCAACCAGCGCTTCTATCTCCAGCGTTACTATGTCAAGGATTGGGCCGACAACAGCATGCTGCATATCTCCGTGGCCGACGTCCAAACCTGCTTTCGCGATATCACCGAGCTGCTGGCGACCGGTCGCTTTCCGGGCGCCCGCGTGTCCGAGCCGAAGCAGGAACAATATGGCGCCTTGGTCACCTATATTTGGGATCCCTCGGGCGTGCTGTTGCATTTGGCGCAATGGGACGTCGACGCCGGGGCTGCGCGCGCGACCAAATAGCGCTGTGCATTTGTACTGCAATGTGCGATTCTTCACCATCGGTACAAGCGTTCAGTGCCTTACCCACCAAAGGAGAAGCAGATGGAGAGCCAGATTGAAAGCCAGATTGAAAGCCCGGTGGAAAAAGTGGACGAGGAGCGGCGCAATATGTCTCAAGGCGGATTGCTCGACGCTGCCGTCAGTACACTCCACCAGCTGGTCAATTCGAGCGACTCGATGACGAGGTCCCTGGCCGTTCGGGCGATCTCGGATATTCAGCGGGCACGCCGCATGGTGCCGGGGCGACGCAAGCAGGACAGCACGCGCACGCGATAACGCGCGGCTTGCGCAGGCGGTACAATTTCGGGATGTTGCAACACGTCCAAGCAGTCGAAACACCACCGTTCGCCTAGAAGCAGATCCATGAATAACCATAATTTGTTCGCCGCGCTGCGCGCCGCTTTTCCGGCCAACCTGGACGAGGTGGCGATCGAAACTGACAACGCGCTCGCCTACACCTGGCGCGACCTCGAGCGCGGCACCGCCATGATGGCCAATCTGCTCGCGTCGCTCAAGCTGCCCGCGGGCGCCCGGATCGCCGTCCACGTCGACAAATCGGTCGAAGCCCTCATGCTGTATCTGGCAACGTTGCGTGCCGGCTATGTGTTCCTGCCTTTGAATCCGGCCTACCAAAGCGCCGAGCTCGACTATTTCGTCGGCAACGCGGCGCCCGCCGTGCTGGTTTGCGCCAGCAAGAATCAAGACTGGGTCGGCAACATCGCCGGGCAGGCCGGCACCAGCCACGTTTTCACCCTCAATGACGACCGCACCGGCACGCTGCTCGAGCATGCCGCGCGCTGCAGCGACCGGCACCAGGTGGCCGAGCGCGGGGAGGGCGATCTTGCCGTCATTCTTTACACCAGCGGCACGACCGGGCGTAGCAAGGGCGCCATGCTCTCGCACGGCAATATGCTCAGCAACGCCCGCGTGTTGAAGGACTATTGGGGCTGGCGGCCGGGCGACGTCCTGATGCATGTGCTGCCGACCTTTCATATCCACGGCTTGTTCGTGGCGGTGCACGGCGCGCTGCTCAATGGCAGCAAGATGATCTGGCTTGCCAGGTTCGCGCCGCGACCCGTCCTGCAAAAATTGCCCGAGGCGACCGTGTTCATGGGGGTGCCGACCATGTATGTGCGCCTGCTGGCCGACGCGGCGCTCGATCACGAGGTCGCCCGCAATGTCCGCCTGTTCGTTTCCGGTTCCGCGCCGCTGCTGATCGACAGCTTCAAGGAATGGCAGTCGCGCACCGGCCACACGATTCTGGAGCGTTACGGAATGAGCGAAACCGTCATGCTGACCTCGAACCCGTGCGCGCCGGATCCCCGGCACGGCATGCAAAGCGAGCGGCGCGGCGGCAGCGTCGGGTTTCCATTGCCCGGCGTCAGCCTGCGCCTGCACGACGGGGCTGGCATGGCGGTGCCGGCCGGCGAGATCGGCGGCATCGAGGTCAAGGGGCCGAACGTGTTCGCCGGTTATTGGCAGATGCCGGAGCAAACCAAAAAGGAATTCACCCCTGACGGCTATTTTAAAACCGGCGACGTGGGCCGGATCGATCAAGACGGTTATCTGAGCATCGTCGGGCGCAGCAAGGATGTGATCATCAGCGGTGGCTTCAATGTGTATCCGGCCGAAATCGAAACTTTCATCAACGCGCTCGAAGGCGTGGACGAAAGCGCGGTGGTCGGCGTGCCCGACGCCGACTTCGGCGAAATCGGCGTGGCACTGGTCATTGCGAAACCGGGCGCCGAGCTCGATCCGGACCAGATCCTGCGTGCCTTGAAGGGCATGCTGGCCAACTTCAAGATCCCGAAACGCTGCCATGTCGTGGTCGAACTGCCGCGCAACGCGATGGGCAAGGTGCAAAAAAACCTGCTGCGCACACAATTTCAGTATTAGGCGCACTGTGATCCCTCGATCGAGCCACTGATACGCGTCCCTGCCGGGGCGACTGGCGCCGTGCCGATCCAAGCGCAACAACTTTAATGTTGTTGCAACAAACGGTACAATCATCCCTTGAAACCCCCCGTCCCCCGGCCGCCGCCGGGGCGGCACCCACCTTCGAGACCGCCCATGCACCTGTTGAAACCGACCGCGCTGATCGGCGCCATGCTGCTCAGCTTCGCCGCCCACGCGGCGACCCAGACCACGCGCTACATCATCACGGTCGACAACGGCACCAAGGCCGGCGAGCAGGTCGTCGAACGCGACGACGACGGCCTGACCCGGGTGCGCTACATTTTCAAGGACAACGGACGCGGGCCCGAGCTCAAGGAGGAGTTCCGCCTCGCCGCCGACGGCACCCTGGACCACTACAAGGTCAGCGGCAACTCGACCTTCGGCGCCGTCGTCGACGAGCAATTCTCGCGCCGGGGCGGACAGGCCGATTGGCGTTCGACATCGGAGAAGGGCGGCAGCCAACAGGGCGCCGGGGCGTTCTACGCTCCGCTGTCGGGTTCGTTCGAACCGCTCAGTCTCTCCATCGGCGCGCTCGCCGCCCGTGCCGACGGGAAATTGCCGCTGCTGCCTTCGGGCACGCTCACGCAGCGCAAGCTCGACCAGCTCGAGGTCGGCGCGCAGGGCAAGACCCGGACCTTGCAACTGCTGGCCCAAACCGGCATCGGCCTCACGCCCGTGTTCGTGTGGGCGACGACGGACGCCAGGCCGCGCATGTTCGCCGTCGTCATTCCCGGCTACCTGACCATCATCGAGGACGGCTGGCAAGCCAACGCCGAAGCGCTGGCCGCGCGCCAAAAAGTGGCCGAGAACAAAATGCTGGGCGAGCTCGCGGCGCGCCTGCAGCATCGGCTGCCGGGCCTGACCGTGGTGCGCAACGCGCGCGTGTTCGACAGCGAGCGCGCCAGGCTGGGCGCGCCGTCCGACGTCTACGTGCTGCGCGGGAGCATCATGGCGGTGCTGCCGGCCGGCGCGCCCGGCAGCAAGGCCGACCAGGAGATCGACGCCGCCGGCCGCGTTATGCTGCCGGGCCTGTTCGACATGCACGGCCACGCGGGCCGCTGGGAGGGCGGGCTGAACCTGGCGGCCGGCGTGACCACCGTGCGCGACATGGGCAACGACAACACGCAGCTGCAACAAATGCTCGACGAGAACGCCGCCGGCAAACTGCTCGGCCCGCGCGTGGTGCCGGCCGGTTTTCTCGAGGGCAAGAGCCCGTATTCGGCCAACAATGGCTTCGTGGTCAGCGATATGGCGGGCGCGCGCAGCGCCATCGACTGGTACGCCGGGCACGGCTATCCCCAGCTCAAGATCTACAATTCCTTCCCGCCGGCGCTGGTGCGCGAGACCGTGGCCTATGCGCACAGCCGCGGCATGCGCGTGTCCGGCCACGTGCCGGCCGGGCTGCGCGCGCAGGATGTCGTCGACATGGGCTACGACGAGCTGCAGCACATCAACCAGCTCATGCTCAATTTCCTGGTCACCCCCAAGACCGACACCCGCACGCTCGAACGCTTCGTGCTTCCGGCCGACAAGGTGGCTGGCCTCGATTTCGGTTCGAAGCCGGTCAGGAACTTCATCGCCAGCCTCAAGAAAAAAGGCGTGGTGGTCGACCCGACGCTGGCCACCTTCTCCTTCCTCAAGCAAAAGGATGGCGACATGGCGGCCGAGTACGCATCGGTGGCCGAGCACATGCCGCCCGACGTCAAGCGCAGCTTCCACGTCGGCACGATGAAGATCCCCGACGAAGCGGCGGCGCGGCGCTACGCGGCCTCGTACGACAAAATGGTCGAATTCGTCGGCTTGCTGCACAAGGCCGGCGTGCCGCTCGTCGCGGGCACCGACGCGTTGGCAGGCTTCACCCTGCACAGCGAACTCGAGCTATACGTGAAGGCCGGGCTGACCCCGTCCGAGGCCTTGCAGGTCGCCACCCGCAACGGCGCGCGCTACACCCGCACCAGCCACGAGCGCGGCAGCATCGCGCCGGGCAAGTTGGCCGACCTGGTGCTGGTCGACGGCGATCCGACCGTCAATATCTCCGACGTGCGCAAGGTGGCGCTGGTGCTCACCCGCGGTTATCTGGTCTACCCGCATGAGATCGACGTGGCGCTCGGGATCAAGCCCTTCGTGTCGAATCCGCCGCTGTTGCGGCATTCGGCCGCGGGCGCTTCGCCGTCGCCGTGAGCCTGAAGTTGCGCGGCCCGATGGCGGCACTCGTCAAGGCGCGGGCAGGCCAAGCGCCGCGAAGTGCAGCACCCACTCGCGCGCGCCATCGACCCCGATAAGCCGCGCCGCCTCGTCGTCGTAGAACGCGCCGACGGGGCAGGCGGACAGACCTCTCGCAACCGCGCCCAGCAGCCAGCGTTCGCCGGCCATGCCCGCCTCCAGGAACGCATGGCGGTAGCCGCGCGCGCCGTCGGCCAGCAGGAGTGCGCGGTCGGCCGAGAGCACCAGCACCACGGCCGCCTCGCCGATCACGTCCTGCGCCAGCGCGGCCGAATGCGCCGCGCGCGCGAAGTCGCCCGCGCGCACCAGCGCCAAGGCGCGCCGGCCGGGCAGGTAGCGGTAGACGCCCGGCGCGATCCCGGCCACTCGGTTGAGCACGAGGTTGATCCGGATCGCGTCCGACAGGGCAGGCCCCTGGGCCGTGTCGGCCAACATCGACGCCAGCGTGGCGGGCGTGACCGGCGCGTCGGAAAAGCGGCGCGCGCTGCGGCGGTTGACGATGGTGTCGTGCACCTCGCGCGTGGCGAAAGTGGGGGCGGGCAGTGCGATCACATCGTTGAGGGGCGCCTCGGGCACCAGCGAGAGCGAGGTTGCGCGGTGCACCACGCCGGTCACGCCAAGCGCGCTGGTGGACGGCGGCGGGGCCGCGACAAAGCGCGCGGGCGCCGCTTGTTCATTGCCCGTGGTGCCGGGGCGCGCCGGGGCGTGCAGGCCGACCATCGCGAGCACGCCTTCCTCGACGCCGTCGATGCCGATCGCCTCGGCCGCGCGCGCCTCGTCGAAGCGCGCGAGCAAGCCGGCCCGCACGCCCTGGCCGTGCGCCGCCACGCGCAGGTTCTCCAGCAGGTGCCCCGCGTCGGCCAGGGCATAGCGGTAGGCGCGGTCGCGGTACTTGTAGCCGGTGCGCCTGAAGATGGCGCTGACGATGACCACGGCGTCGGCGTCGTCGGCTTGCGGCGCGCCGATCGATGGCGGCAGGCTGGCCAGCCGGGCCAGCCTTTCACGCCCGGCATCGTAGTGATACAAGCCGGCCGGCAAGCCCGCGACCCGGCGCGCCACCACATAAAGTTCGCTGGGAAACAGCGCGCCCGACGACGGCGAGGCGCGCAGCGCGGTGCCGCCGCGGCGCTCGGTGACGCCGGCCGACAGGTGCAGCAATTCGCCCAGGTCGGCAAGCCGCAGGCCTTGCACGCGCAGTTGTGGGGAACGCAGGGCCGGGGAACGCAGGGCCGCGCTCAGACCGGCGCGGCTAAAGACGCCGCGCGCGAGGGCGACGGCCGGCGCGTTAGGATAATGCTTAAAGGCGGGCGGCGGCGCGCCCCACGCGATGCCCGGCGCGCGCCGGAACACGCCGGCGCGCGATTCGGACGAGAACGCGTGGTATTGCTCGATGACGGTTTCGGGTCCCCGTCCGCGGGCCGCCGTTTCGTTCCAATCCAAGGCCGGCGCGCTCGGGGCCTGGCGCGTGCCGAGGAAAAACGCCGCCCCGAGGACGGCGGTCACGGCCACCGCCTTGCCGACCTTGGCCATGCCGCCGGGATCGGTGCGGCCGGCGGCGGCGGGCGTGCGGCGGCGCAAGCCGCGCCACGCGGCGGGCAGGTTGAACACGAGGTGCACGCTAACGAGCAGCAATGTCGCGTAGCCGAACAGGTAGTGCAGGTCGAACGCGGGCAGTTGCTGGTTGGCCACCCAGAACACGCCAAGGCCGGCGGTCGTGAGCAGGTAAACCATCAGCAGCAGACTGGTCTGGACGTTCAGCGCGAGGCGCGAGGGCGTGCGCCCGCGCCAAGTGACCACGCCGACTTACAGCGCGAACAAGGCCAGCGGGAGCATCACCCAGATGATTTTTGGCGGCATGACGGAGATGGTTGGCGCAAAAGCCGGTGGTCGGAATGGCCAATTCTATCCCGGTTCGCGCGCCTTCCATCGGACAAGGTGTTGCCGTCCCTTGCACGGTGGCATAATGGCCGACGTTTGCCGCATGCATTGGAGAAAGTATGAATGAAGTAGCAGCCAAAGTGAGATGCTCGGTCTACCGCAGCGGGAAGAAACTGCGCGAGGTGTCGATCGACGATATCAGCGAGGCGCTTGAGGAGGACGGCACTTTTGTCTGGCTGGGCCTGTTCGAGCCCGATGTCGAGCTCATGCGGAAGGTGCAAGACGAATTCGGCCTGCACGACCTCGCGGTCGAGGACGCGCTCAAGGCGCACCAGCGGCCCAAGCTCGAGGAATACGGCGAGATTTTGTTCATCGTGTTGCGGACCATGACGCTCGTCGACAAAACGATCAACCATGGCGAAACCCATTTGTTCGTCGGCCCGCGCTTCGTCGTCACCATCCGCCACGGCAATTCGGCCGGCTACGCGGGCGTGCGCGCGCGCACCGAGTTCATGCCCGCGCGCCTCGCGACGGGGCCCGGCTACGTGCTCTATTCGATCATCGACTTCATCGTCGACCATTACCTGCCATGCATCGACCATCTGCAGGCGCGCTTCCGCCAGGTCGAGGAGGAACTGTTCCAGCCGGATCCGCCGATCTCGAACCTCGAGGATTTCTACGACCTCAAGAACGAGTTGCTCACGCTGCACGCGGCGGCGATGCCGCTGACGGACATCTGCAACGAGCTGCTGCGCTTCCACGGCGACATCGTGCCGAAGGAAAACCGCATCTACTACCGGGACATCCTCGACCACGTCGCCCGGGTCACGCACACCGCCGACCGGATCCAGGAAATGATCAACGCGGCGATGCAGGTCTCGCTGGCGCAGATGACGATCCGCCAGAACGAGGTCGTCAAGCGTCTCGCCGGCTGGGGCGCGATCCTGGCGCTGCCGACCATGGTGTTCAGCCTGTACGGCATGAATTTCGACTTCATGCCCGAGCTCAAGTCGCGCTACGGCTACCCGGCCGTGATGATCGGCATCGTGGTCGGTTGCTACCTGCTGCACCGGCGCCTCAAGCGCGTGGGCTGGATGTAGGCGCGCCGTTGCCCGCTTGAAATCGCGCGCCACCGGGAACGTGGGCGCCGCGCGCGCCATCTAAGCTCCTTTGACCGAGTTTAGGAGCACGTCATGCAAGCACTCACCAATGGCGCTTCGACATCCATCTGGCAGGCGAGCGCAAGCTCGCCGCTGTTCCCGCAACTGGCGCGGGACATCCACGCCGATGTCTGCGTGATCGGGGCCGGCATCGCCGGCCTCACCACGGCCTATCTGCTCTCGCAGCAACAAAAGAACGTCATCCTGATCGATGCAATCGGCATCGGCGCCGGCGAGACGGGGCGCACCACCGCCCACTTTTTCCCGCCCGACGAGTGGTACGCCAACATCGAAAAATCGTTCGGCCGCAAACACGCCGCGCTGGTGGCCGGCAGTTTTTCGGCCGCGACAACGCAGGTCGAATCGATCATTCGAAACGAACAGATCGATTGTGAATTCGAACGCCTCGACGGTTACCTGTACGCGCTGCCGGCGAACGGGTTCAGGGACATCGGCCAGGAGCTCGACGCGGCCAGCCGCGCCGGCGTCACGGTGCACAAACTCGAGCGCGTGCCCGGCCTGCCTTTCGACACCGGCCCCTGCGTGCAATACCCGCGCCAGGCCCAGTTCCATCCCCTGAAGTACCTGAACGGACTGGCGACGGCCTTCGTGCGCAAAGGCGGGGCGCTCCATTGCGGCACCCGCGCGCTCGAGGTCGACGGCGACCTGACCGCGCAAAAGGTGCGCACCAACGGCGGCACGATCAGCGCCGATTCGGTCGTCGTCGCGACCAATACGCCGTTCAACAACCGCGTGGTGATGCACACCAAACAGGCCGCCTATCGCACCTACGTCATTGGCGCGCGCGTGCCCAAAGGCAGCGTGCCGCGCATCTTGTTGTGGGACACGGGCGATCCGTATTACTACATCCGCCTCGAGACGCCCGACGGCGCATCCGACCACGACATGCTCGTCATCGGCGGCGCCGACCACAAAGTGGGGCAGGACGGCCATCCGGAGCACCGCTACGACGAGATCGAACGCTGGATGCGCGAGCACTTTCCGATGGCGCAGGCGGTCGAGTACCGCTGGTCGGGCGAGGTGATGGAACCGTCGGACGGCCCCGCCTTTTTGGGCCGCAATCCGATGGACGAGCGCAATGTCTACATCATCACTGGCGATTCGGGCAATGGCATGACCCATTGCACCATTGGCGCGATGATCGTCAGCGACCTGATCATGCGGCGCGAGAATCCCTGGGCCGGGCTCTACGACCCGGCCCGCAAGGTCGTCCACGGCTTGTCCGAGTTCGTCAGCGAGCAGGCCAACACGTTCGCGCAGTACGGGGACTGGGTGACCGGCGGCGAGGTCGCCTCGGTGGCCGACATCGGGGCGGGCGAGGGCGCCATCGTCCGCGACGGCGTGCACAAAGTGGCGGTCTACCGCGACCACCGCGGCGACCTGCACTCCTGCTCGGCCAGTTGCACGCATCTGGGCTGCGTGGTGCATTTCAACTCCGCCGAGCGGTCCTGGGACTGCCCCTGCCATGGATCGCGCTTCGACATCAACGGCACCGTCTTGCACGGCCCCGCCGGCGCGCCGCTCAGGAAAGTCGTGCTGCACGCGCGCGAGACAGAATCGACTTAAGGGGAGTGCGACCGTAATCCAATTCACTTGCCCGAAAACATTGTTTGCTTTAGATTAATTTTGCACATCCAGCATGGTGGATGCGCTTAATTAGCCGAGGGGGGAGCGATGCTAAAGGGTATAGACATTTTTTTCCGGGACCGGGCCGATCGACTGGCCCCGGGTGCGCGCGGCGGGCATCGATTTTTGCTTCGTGCGCGCCGCCTATGGCGACAAGGCGGACGTCAACGCCAAAGCCAACCTGGCCGCCGCCAAGGCGGTCGGGATCACCTGCGGCGTCTACCATTTTCTGCGCACGAGCAAGGACGCCACCGCCCAGGTGGCGCTGATGGCGGCGCTGTTCGATTCGCTGGGCATCGGCGCCGGCGATTTGCCGCCGGTCGTCGATGTCGAAGACAACCCCGCCTTCGACGGCCCCTGGAACACGGCCAACAACGGCAGCTACCTTGCGATGGTCGCCGATTGGGTCGCGACGGTGCGCGCCAAAACGGGGGCGGCGCCGGTCGTCTACACGCGCGCCCGATTCTGGCGCCAGCTCGGTTCGCCCACCGGCTTCGCCGACTGCCCGCTGTGGGTGGCGAACGACCGCCCGGCGCCGCCGGACTTGCCGTCGACCTGGAATGCATTCACGTTCTGGCAGCACAGCGACAGCGGCACCATCGACGGCATGCCGGGCACGGCCAATGACATGAATTACGTCATGAGCGACGACGCGGCCGCCTTGCGCGCATTGACGCTTACGTAGGATCAGGCACGCTCGAAGCGGCAGCCGTAGCAGCCGTAGGCGGCAAACCGGGCCAGCACGAAGCGAATCTCGGCACGCCCAAAAAGCGCGCGCAGATGGGCCCCGGCGGCGTCCGGCGCGGTGATGACCGCGTCGACGATGCGTTCGCCGTCGCCATAGGCGCGCAGCACGAAGTCGCTTTTGAAATAGCCATGCTCCCCCGACGCCGGCATGCACGCCGGGTCCACCGCCGCGCCGCTCCCATGCGCGAGTATGAAGACGGGCCCGTATTCCCGGTACTGCCCGGCCCCCTCGAACGGGCAGTAGCTCGCCAACAGCAGCTTTTCACCTGGCAGCGCGCGCCGCAGCACGTCCCTGCAAGGCTCGCCGCCGAGCGCGATCCGGTGCTCGACCGGTTGCAACTGGTCGTCCCGGCCCAGCGTCCTGGCGCGCTCGACGAATGCGGCCCTGAGAGGAACGATCTTGAATGCGGCTTGTTCGACACCACTATGCATGCTGCTACCCAGGGCGATTGCATGAAGCCAAA
>NZ_PXWF02000242.1 GCF_003011895.2 Massilia glaciei
GCGCCCGCGTGCGCGCCGCCGCCGACGGACGGCCCGTACCACGGCATCCGGCTGGTGCCGCACGCCCCGGCCCAGGCGCAGCTGCGCCGGCAGCTGGCGCAGGTGTATGCCACGCCGGCGCTGCGCGGCTACGCGTGCAGCCTCAAATGGGAGCCCAAAAACCGGGCGGCAACGCCGCGCGCGGACCGGCCGCGGCCCAACTTCGACTGGCTCGCGCAGGCGGCCAAGATGGTGTTCATCGGCGCCGCGATCGGACTGGCCGGCTGGTTGCTGTACCGCTACCGCGGCTTGTTCCCCGAATTCGCGCGCCGCGCGCCGCTGCGCGTGGCGACCGAGGTCGGCGGCCTCGACATCCGCCCCGATTCGCTGCCCGACGACGTGGCCGGCCGCGCGCGCGCGCTGTGGGCCGGCGGCGAACGGCGCGCCGCGCTGGGGCTGCTGTACCGCGCCACCCTGTCGCGCCTGGTCGCCCGGAACGGCCTGCTGCTGCCGCGGGGCGCCACCGAGGGCGATTGCCTGCGCCTGGCGCGGCAGGCGCACGCCGCGCAAAAACTGGCGCGCGGGCGGCTCGACGTGGTCGCCGGCGTGACCGGGCTCTGGCTCGGCGGCGCCTACGGCGACCGCTGGCCCGACGACGCCGCGCTCGAGGCCCAATGCGCGGCCTGGCAAGCGCAATTCGACGAAGGCGCCGGCGCCGGGGGCCGCGCATGACGCCGGGCGCCAAAAAGGTGTTCGTCGCGATCGTCGCGGCCGGCGCCGCCGCGCTCGTGGCGCTGGGCTGGTGGTGGTGGCACCAGATCATGGAGCAGCGCATGGTCGCGCACTGGACCATGTCGGAGGCGGCGGCCGAAAACCCGATGCTCGCCGCGACCATGTTCCTGCGCCAGCAGAAAATCGCGGTCGACATCGCGCCCAAGCTGGCCAACCTGCCGCTGCGCTCCCTGCGCGACGGCACCATCATCATCGCCGAATCCGACGGCCTGGTCACGCAGGCGCAAAGCGGCGCCCTGCTCGCCTGGGTGGCCAAAGGCAACACGCTGGTGATGCGCCCGCGCCATTTCAGCAAGTCCGACGGCGTGGCCCTCCAGCCCGACGCCGGTGGCCGCCCGGATCCGAAGCGGGAGGCGGAGAAGGCGGAGGAGGCGGAAGAGGCGGCGGAGGAGGTCGGCGACCGGTACGATGACGCCCCCGCGGCGGCGGACGCGAAGCTGGTCGAATCGGACCCGATCGGCAAGCGCTACGGCGTGCGCATCATGGACTGGTCGGAGGCGGCGCCGCGCTGCGGCGGCGCGCTCGAGCCCTTGCCGGCGGCGGTGGCGGCCGCGGGCCGCAAGGCGCGCACCGAGATGCGGCTGGCCTGCATGCGCGCGCCCGGCGCCGGCTGGCCGCTCGAACTCGACACCGACGGCCACGTGCTGGTCTCGCTCCAGGGCAGGGCCGTCAAACCGCTGTGGGCCGACCGCGCCGGCGAGGGCGTGCGCGTGTTCGCCGAGGGCAGGGGCCACGTCGTGCTGGTGCCGACCAACTACTTCGACAACCAGGAACTCGAGCGGTACGACCACGCCGAGGCCCTGCTCGCGCTGGTGCGCCTGAACCCGCGCGCGGCCAGGGTGCTGATCGTCCAGCATGTCGACGTGCTGCCCTGGTACCGCGCGCTGTGGAACAATTTCGCGCTCGCCGTGCTGGGCGCGGCGCTGTTGCTGGCGCTGCTGCTGTGGGTCGCGCTGCGCCGCTTCGGGCCGCTGCTGCCTGCGCCGCGCGCCGAGCGCCGCTCGCTGGTCGAGCACATCGACGCCAGCGCCGCCTGGCTGTGGCACGCGCAGGGCGGGCGGGCCCTGCTGATCGACGCCGTGCGCGACGACGCGCTGGCCGCGCTGGCGCGCCGCGCGCCCGAGCTGCAACACCTGGCGCCGCCGGACAAGCTGCGAATGCTGGCCGCGCGCAGCGGTTTGCCGCAAGCCGAGCTAGACAAGGCCCTGTACTGGCTGGCCGGCCACACGAGCCAGGAATTCACCCTCCAAATCCAAACGCTGCAAGCGCTCAGAAAGCATTTCGATGAATGACATGACCAAGGCCGAGAGCCAGGACGCGCCCGCCGCCGCCGCCGCCAACCCCAACCCCGCCCCCGCCGGGGTGCCGCTCGAGAAGGCCGCCGAGGCGCCCGGGGCCGGCGCCATCTCGGCGGCGCGCCTGCAGCAGGCCAGCGAGATCGTGCAGCGCATGCGCGAGCAGATCGGACACGCCGTGGTGGGCCAGCAGGCGGTGGTCGACCAGGTGCTGGCGTGCTGCCTGGCGGGCGGCCACGTGCTCATCGAAGGGGTGCCGGGGCTGGGCAAGACGCTGCTCGTCAAGGCGCTCGCCAAGACCTTCTCGGGCGACTTCTCGCGCATCCAGTTCACGCCCGACCTGATGCCGGCCGACGTCATGGGGCACGCCATGTTCGACATGAAGAACCAGAGCTTCAGCGTGCGCAAGGGCCCGGTGTTCGCGCACCTGCTGCTGGCCGACGAGATCAACCGCGCGCCGGCCAAGACCCAGTCCTCGCTGCTCGAGGTGATGCAGGAGCGCCAGGTCACGATCGAGGGCCAGTCGCACCCGCTGGCGCCGCCGTTCATGGTGCTGGCGACCCAGAACCCGCTCGAGAACGAGGGCACCTATCCGCTGCCCGAGGCCCAGCTCGACCGCTTCCTGATCAAGGTGCGCATCGCCTACCCGAGCGAGCAGGAGGAGCTCGCGCTGCTGCGGCAGGTCACGCGCGCGCGCGTCGGCGACGGCCTCGACGTGGCCAGGGTGGCCACCCTGGTCAAGCCCGAAACCATCGTCGCGCTGCAGAACCTGGTGGCCCTGATCCGGGTCGACGAGGCGGTCGCCGCGTACGCGGTGCGCATCGTGCGCGCCACCCGCGACTGGCGCGGCATCGCGGTCGGCGCCGGCCCGCGCGGCTCGATCGCGCTGGTGCGCATGGCGCGCGCGATGGCGCTCATCGGCGGGCGCGACTTCGTCACCCCCGACGACATCAAGACGGCCAGCCTGCCGGTGCTGCGCCACCGCGTGGCGCTCTCGCCCGAGAGCGAGCTCGACGGCCTCGACAGCGACGACCTGCTGGCCGCCCTGGTCGCCCAGGTCGCCGCCCCGCGTGTCTGAGCGGACCGCTCCAAAGGCGGCCCTGACGCCGTCGCGCGGCATGCTCGCCTGCGCCGCCGGGCTCGGCGCGCTCGGCGCGCTGGCGCACTGGTGGCCGGCGCTCGAGCAGGTCTGGTCCGGCGCCCTGCTCGCGCTGGTGGCCGCGGCGCTGGCCGACGGCTGGCACGGGCGCCGCGCGCCGGCCGTGCGCGTCGAGCGCGAACTGGCCGGGGTGTGGCCGGTCGACGCCTGGAACCAGGTCACATTGACGCTCCACAACGAGGGGGCGCGCGCGCTCGCGCTCGAGCTGTTCGACGACTACCCGAGCGGCTGGCAGATGGAGGGCCTGAGCCACGCCACGCGCATCGGCCCGGGCGCGTTCGCGGCCGTGCGCTACCGCCTGTGCCCGGACCGCCGCGGCGAGGCCGGCTTCGGCCCGGCCCACCTGCGGGTGCGTTCAACACTCGGCCTGTGGCGCTGCCTGCACCGGCTCGGGCCGTCGAGCGCGGTCAAGGTGTTCCCCGACTACTCCAAGCTGCTCGGCCAGACCCTCAGCGCGGCCGAGCGGCTCACCAACGCGGCCGGGTCGATCCGGGTGCGGCGGCGCGGCGAGGGCACCGACTTCCGCCAGCTGCGCGAATACCGGATGGGCGACAACCTGCGCTCGATCGACTGGAAGGCGACCGCGCGCTACCAGAAGCCGATCACGCGCGAATACCAGGAGCAGCGCGACCAGCAGGTCGTGTTCCTGCTCGACACCGGGCGCCGCATGCTGGCCGAGGACGGCGCGACCACCCACTTCGACCACGCGCTCGACGCCGTCATGACGCTCGGCTTCCTGGCCCAGAAACAGGGCGACGCGGTCGGCCTGATGACCTTCGGCGGCGCCCCGCGCTGGCTGGCGCCGCTCAAGGGGCGCAGCGGGCTCGACCGCCTACTGGCCGGCGTCTACGACCTGCAGCCGGTCGAGGCGGCGCCCGACTACACGCGCGCCGCGGCCGACCTGCTCAACCGCCTGGGCAAGCGCGCCTTCGTGGTGCTGATCACCAATTTGCGCGAGGAGGACGACGGCGCGCTGCGCGCGGCCTGCGAGCTGATGTCGACCAAGCACCTAGTGATGTGCGCGAGCCTGCGCGAGAAGTCGCTCGACCAGATCGTCGCCACGCCGGTCCTTGATTTCGCCGGCGCCCTGCGCCTGGGCGCGACCAGCCACTACCTGCAGCAGCGGCGCGCCACCATCCGCCGCATCGGCATCCGCGCCGACCGCCTGATCGACATCGCGCCCGAGCAGCTGAGCATGGCGCTGGTGCGGCGCTACCGCGAGATCAAGGACAGCGGCGCACTGTGAGCGGGGCCGCCCTTCTGGCGCGCTCAACGTTAGTTATCGCACCGACGCTGTTGGCGCGGGCCGAATATTCTTGAGCCAGTCCACACGGACCCGCCGACGCCCCCACCACTTGCCGACAAAGAAGAACAGCATGAGACAGCAGACCGCTTCCAAGGTAGATTGCAAAGATTACGCGATGCGCCGCATGGCCGCCGCGATCGAGCGCACCAACAACGCGGCGTCGCCCGCCACCAAAACGCGCGCCTCGCGCTGGGTCGCCGCCTGGGGCCTGGTGTACCACGGCGGCACCGAGTTTCGCGCGCAGCAAGGCGTGCAAAACACCCGGACCTGGATGAATCTGGTCTGCTGAGCCCGGGCCGCCGGGCGGCTCAACGTATCAGCACGTCGGCCGCCATTTGGCGCGCGCGCATCTCGTCGCGGGTTTCAGCCGGCACGCCGACACCAGTGGCCACGCCACCGATGAAGACCACCGCCAGCGCCATGGCCCACTTGGACCGGGCCCCGGTGGCCTCCGAAGGCGCCGGGCCGTGGGCGTTGCGCTCCCGCCGGCCGGGCGCGCACGCGAGATAGATGCACAGGCCGTATTCGACGACGGGTACCAGCAGCAACAGCCCATACCAGCCCGAATGCCCGAGATCGGCCAGGCGGCGCCACGCCCCGGCCAGCGCCAGCAACAGAAAAGGCGCGCCGACCACGGCTTGCCCCATCCAGGTGTGCAGCGCCGATCTGAGGAACAGGGAGGCCACAGGATCGAGCAGCGATGGTTCGGCGACCACGGCGAGCGACAGCAGAAACGCCACCACGACCAGATAGGCCACAAAATGAAAGCGCCCGATGCGCCCGCGCAATGCGAAGATTTTGGGGCGGTAGATCTCGTAATCGCCGGACAAACCAGCCATGTCCGCCCCGGGTGCGCCATAAGGATTCACGATGGACTCCAAGAAGTTATCCAAAGTAAATACTAAGCGCCAACCGGTTGGCGCGGGGCGCAATGGCAGGGGTCGTTTGGTCTAGAGCAAACTGGGCGCGGACGCCCTCAATTGCACTCGAACCCGGCCAGGCTGGCGCCGGCCTTGGCCAGCACCGCCGCCAGCTTGGACTGGATGTCCGCGAACGAGCGCCGCGGCGCGGCGGCCGCGCTGTCGCCCAGGTAGAGCGATTTTTTGGCGCCGCACACGACCAGCGATTCGAGCTTCACGCCGGGCAGCAGGCGGGCCATGACGGGCGCGTCGCCGTACATGGGCCGGCCGCCGACGACCACCAGCTGCACATCGGCCGGGGTGGCCCGCACCGCCGCCAGGTGCGGCTTGTCCTTGTCGCCGTGCAGCACGATGAAGTCGGCCATCAGGCCCGGCGCGAGCGCGCCGATGCGGTCGTCGAGGCGCGCCATCCTGGCCGGCGCCGACGTGCCCATCGCGATCAATTGCTCCGGCGTCACATTCTTGTAGCGCCGTCCGGCGTAGCCGATCTCCTGCAACATGCCGGCGCTGCCGGTCGGGCTCCAGTCGGGCGCGATCGCCACCGCGACGTTTTGCTGCAGCGCCGCGGCGATGTTGGACGACTCGCCGTACAACTCGTCGTTGCTGCGCGGCGACCAGACCAGCCCCGCCTTTTTCTCGCCCATCACCTGGAAGTCCTCGGCGCGCAGCGCGGTGCCGTGCACCACCACCAGGCCCGGCATGATCAGCCCGGTCTTGTTAAGCATGCGGAACTCGCGCCGGGCGCTGGCGTCGGCCCCCTCCGACAGGTGCACCACGAGCGAGCGCATGGCGCCCGAGCCGAGCGCGCAGCGCAAAAAATTCATGCGCTCATAGTCTATCTCCAACGGAAACACGTCGTTGACGACGAGGTCGAACAGTGCCTGGGGCGCCTTCGGATTTTTCTGGCAGGCCTCGCCCGCGGCCGGCGCCGGGCCCAGGCCGGAATCGACGTCGAGGTTGCGCAGCAAGCCGCGCGAGCAACCGAGCTTGTCGGGCGTGAGGCTGCCGACGACCGAGGTCGCGCCGCCGATCAGGGCCTTGACCTCGCCGAAAATCTCGGCCTCGCAAATGGCGCCGCCCAGCGCGGCGTGCGGACCGGCGAGCACGCGGTCGTACTCGGCCGTGTTCTGCCACTCGTAACGGTTCGAAAACTTGCGGTTCGGGATCCAGCGCGGATGGACGTTCCAGGTCAGGTGGTTGTGCAGGTCGATGAAGCCGGGCAGCACGATGCCGTCGAGCTTGGTGACCGCCGCGTTCCCGGGCAGCGCGGCGCGCTCGCCCACGGCCGTTATCTTGTCGCCGGAAATCGACAACGCCCCGTCCGCGAACACCCGGTCGGCCGTCACGATGGTGCCGGTGACGACCCAGTCCCTGGTTTGCGCGCCGGCGTGCAGCGAAAACATGAGCAGGCCGGCTGCGGCGCCGGCGCGGACGCGTTGCGAAAAGCACGAAGAGGAGCGCATAAAAAATTCCTTGGAGGGAAAAAGCCGCGGGCTGCCAGCGCGATACACTGTGTCCCGATCAAATAGTCGCGCGCACAAGCGACGACGAAACCATCGCTTTATTTTGCCACGGACAAACAGCGCCGGGACAATTACTTGCCTGTCGACATTTTGCAACGGGCGGCGCCGCCCGATTTTTCGGTTTCCCGCGCCGGCGCATAATCGGCGGCCCGTTTGCGCTGCTGCAAACGGCGCGCCGATGGCGTGACGACGCGGCGCCGCGCGTGCGCGAACGCACAGAACCTGGCCCTCCCCTTCGTTAGCGTGCACCACGGAGGCGGGCTTTCGCCCGCCGGTTTGGCCGTCGACTTTCCTGCTGGAGACCGAGATGCTGATCGCCCGTGCGCGCATTCTATTGCTGGCTTTGTTCACGAGCCTCGTGGCCGCCTGCGGCGGCGGCGGCTCGCCCGGCGTCGTGCCGCGGCCGCCGGCCCCGCCGCCCGCGCTCGGGCTCACCGAAGTGGCGGGCGCGACCTCGCCCGTGTTCCTGACCGCCCCGGCCGGCGACCCGCGCCTGTTCATCGTCGAGCGCGCCGGGCGCATCCGCATCGTGCAAAACGGCGTGCTGCTGCCCACGCCGTTCCTCGACATCGGCCCGCGCGTGGTGGTCACGGCCGAAGGCGGCCTGCTCTCGCTCGCCTTCGCCCCCCTGTTCGCGCTCAACCGCCACTTCTACTACTACTACACCGACATCAACAACAACATCGTGGTCGCGCGCGGCACGGCCTCGCCGCTCAACCCCAATCTGGCCGAGCCGCTGAGCGAACTGCCGCTCCTCGCGATCCCCCATCCGTTCTACACCAACCACTATGGCGGCCAGCTCGCCTTCGGCCCCGACGGCTATCTATACCTGGCCACCGGCGACGGCGGCGGATCCGGCGACCCGCTGCGCAACGCCCAGAACCTCAATTCCCTGCTCGGCAAAATGCTGCGCATCGACGTCGCCGGCGCCACGCTGGCGCGGCCCTACCATATTCCTCCGACCAATCCCTTCGTCTCGCAATTCGGACGGCGCCCCGAGATCTGGGCCCTGGGCCTGCGCAACCCGTGGCGCTTCGCGTTCGACGGCGGGCTGCTCTACACCGCCGACGTCGGCCAGGCGCGGCGCGAAGAAATCAACATCGCGGGCGTGTCGACGGCGGGGCTCAATTACGGCTGGAACATCATGGAGGGCGGCCAATGCTTCGACGCGGCCAACTGCGTCGTGGCCGGGCTGACGCTGCCCGCGCTCGAATACCTGCATTCGCCGACAAGCCCCAATTGCGCGGTCACGGGCGGCTACGTCTACCGCGGCAGGGCGATCCCCGAACTGGCGGGCCACTATTTTTATTCCGACTATTGCGCCGGCTTCCTCAAGAGCTTCCGATTCGCCGGCCGCGGCATCGAGCAACAAACCGACTGGCCCATCGGCGCGGTCGGCAACATCGTCTCCTTCGGGACCGACGGCGACGGCGAGCTGTACCTGGTCAGTGCCAGCGGCAAGATCTACAAGATCGTTCGCCTGTAGGGCGCCGCCGCGGCCGCGACGGGACCGCGCCGGGGCCGCGACGGGGGTGCGCGGCCAACAAAATGGGGCGGCCGGGCCGCTTGGCGCTAGAATTGCCCATTCCCACATTGATAAACAACAACAATGGCCCGCATCCAGCTAGATTTCCCCGAAGACCAGTTTTGCTACAGCACGCCGCTGACGGTCAGGGTGACCGACATCAACGGCGCCGGCCATCTCGGCAACGACTCGATGATCTCCATGATCTCCGAGGCGCGCGCGCGCTTCCTCTACGAGTACGGGGTGCGCGAGACCGAACGCGACGGCACCGGCATCATCGTCACCGACCTCGCCACCACCTACCGCGCCGAGGCCCACGCGCGCGACCAGTTGCTGTTCGAGGTGGGCGTGATGGACTTCAACAAATACGGCGGCGACATCACCTTCCGCGTCACGCGCCCGCGCGACATGACCCTGGTGGCGATGGCCAAATCCGGTTTCGTCTTCTTCAACTACAAGAGCGCGCAGGTGGTCGACATGCCCGACGAATTCCGCGCCAAGTTCCCGCGCGTGAACCGGGTCGACTGAGAGGCTTTGGGGCTCGGAGGCCGGGAGGCGGCGGGAAAATCCATGTCCGGGACTTGACAGGTGTGCGACATATGTCGCAAACTAGCGCAAATCGTCACACTAGGAGCGGTCCCATGTCTATCCCGTCAATGTCAGAACTGAGCCTGCTCAAGGCGCTCTGGAAAGAGCACCCGCTGAGCGCGCGCGAAATCCACGAGCGCGTCGCGTCCGAACTGGACTGGTCGTTTTCGTCGACCCGCAAAACACTCGAGCGCATGCTCGACAAGGCGATGGTCAGCCAGTCCTCCCGGCACGGGGTGCTGGTCTACCAGGCCGAGCTCGAAAAAGTCGGCACCCTGGCCGCCTTCGCGCACGACTTCGGCCGGCGCGTGATGGAGATCGACACGCCGCTGCCGGTCAGCATGTTCACCGGCAGCAAATTGGTCGACAAGAACGAGCTCGACGCGCTCGAACGGCTGCTGCAGGATTGGCCGACCGACGCGCAGGAGGGGCAATGAGCCCGCTCGCGCTGGCCGCGCTGCAGTTGCTGCAGGCGTGCATCGGCTCGGCCGTGGCCGGCGCCGCGGTCTGGGCCGCCCTGCGCCTGGCGCTCGCGCGCTGGCCCGCGCTCGCGGCCCGGCGCTGGGCCTGGCTGCTGCCGCAGATGATGGTCGTGGCCGTTTTCGCCATGCTGCTGGTGCCGCAAAGTAGCAAGCTCGGCGTGCTGCCCGCGATCGCGCTGCCGCCCGCGATCGTGCTGTCGCCCGCGGAACCGGCGCACCCCGCAGCCCCGCTCGACGCGGCGCCAAGCGACAGCGGCGCCCGCGCCATCGATGCCGGCGCCGCTGGCACCATTGACGGCGCCGCCGGCGCCCCCGGCGGCTGGCTGCCGGCGGCGGCCCTGGCCTGGTCGCTGGTCTACCTGGCCGGACTCGGCCTGGCCATCGCCAGGGTGGCGCGCGTGGTGCGCACGCTGCGCGGCCTGCGCCGCGGCGCCAGCGAACTGACCGCGCTCGACGGGCACGCCGGCTTCGGCGCCGAGCGCTCCGGCGCGTCGGGAATCGCCGTGTTCGAGACCGACGCCGCCGTCTCGCCGATGCTGATAGGCCTGCACAGGCCGTGCCTGCTGTTGCCGCGCCACCTGCGCGCCTTCGAAGATGAACAACAACAGATGGTGATCGCACACGAACTGACCCACCTGCGGCGCAGGGATCCGCTCTGGATGGCGGCCAGCATCGCCCTGCAGACCCTGCTCTGGTTCAATCCCGTGATGCGCAAGCTCGGGGAGCGCCTGACCTGGGCGCAGGAACTGGGCTGCGACGCGCAGGTGCTGCAAGGCCGCCCGCAACCGCAACGCCAGGCCTACGCCGCCGCGCTGCTGGCCCAATTCAGGCTGCAACAAAATTCCTTCGGCGCGGCGATGGCCTTCGGCGGCGACCAGACCACCACCATGACCGAGCGCATGCAGCTCATCCGCAGCAACGCCAACCCGGCGCTCGGCGCGATGGGGCACTGCGTGGTGCTCGGCGCGCTCGGCCTGGCCCTCGCCGGCGGCCTGCTGCTGCAACCCGCGTTCGCCTGGCAGGCCGCCACGGTGCAGGCCGCCACGGTGCAGGCCGAAGTGGCACAGGAAGAAACGGTACAGGCAGAAACGGCCGCCGCGCCGCAACCGGCCGCCGCCTGGCGCGCCCCGCTCGCCAAGCCGCGCGTGTCGAGCTTTTATGGCGTGATGTCGCCGCAGCGCCAGCGCCCGCACCGCGGCATCGACCTGGCGGCGCCGACCGGCACGCCGGTGTTCGCCAGCGCCGACGGCGTCGTGCTGGTATCGGCCAAGGGCTACCGTGGCGAGGCGATCTACGGCGAAACGGTCGAGCTCTCCCATGGTGGCGGCATGCGTTCGCTGTACGCGCACCTGGACCGGCGCCGCGTGGCCGTCGGCGAGGTGGTCAAGGCCGGCCAGTTGATCGGCCTGTCCGGCGCGACCGGCAAGGTCAGCGGCCCGCACCTGCATTTCGAGGTGCGCCGCGGGAGCGAATTGATCAATCCCGAAACCGTGCTCGCCGGGCTCACGGCCAACGCGACCCGCCCGGCGCTCGCGGCGCGCCTGCCGCTCCCCCCGGGCAAGTAGCACCCAAGCCCCCCGGGCGCCGCGCCAGCCGCGGCGCCCGCCACCCTCCCCGCCAGTCCGGCGTGCGCCCCCCGCGCGCGCGCACCGGACCCGTGCGCCCAATTTTTCACAAGGATCCAGATGTACCGAAAACATACCCTGCTCGCGCTGCCACTGCTGGCCGGCGCGCTCGCCCACGCCGCGCCGGAGCCGGCCGCCCCGCCGGTGGTCGAGGTGTCGGGCTCGCGCAACCAGCAGCGCCAGCAAGACAGCGCCGCCGCGATGGTGGTCGGGCGCGACGAGCTGACGCGCTTCGGCGACCCGACCCTGGCCGACGCGCTCAAGCGCGTGCCCGGCATCACCGCCGGCGGCGTGCCGGGCCGTCCCGGCGCGCTGCAAATGCGCGGACTCGGCAACGGCTACACGCAAATCCTGCTCAACGGGCAGCCGATGCCGAACGGATTTTCCCTCGAGACGATCGCGCCGGACCTGGTCGAACGGGTCGAGGTGCGGCGCGTGGCAACGGCCGAGATGGGCGCCCAGGCGATCGCGGGCACGATCAACATCGTGCTGCGCAAAAGCGTCGGCAAGGCGCGCCGCGAACTGACATCGACGCTCGGCGTGAGCGATGGCCACCCGTCCGCCAGCGTGGCGGGCCAGCTCAGCGGCAAGAGTGGCACGGCCTCGTACGTGGTCGCCGCCACCGCCGCCGAAAACCGGACCGACAACCACTACGCCGACGAGGAGCTCGGCACCGGCGAATTCCTGGTCGAACGCACGCGCCGCCGCCGCGAACAGTCCTTGCAGCGCATCGTCACCATCAGCCCGCGCCTGGACCTGGGCTTGGCCAACGGCGACGCGCTGAGCTCGCAAAGCTTCGTGCGCCTGTTCCAGCTCGCCAACGACAACGCGGCGCGCGAGCACACCGCGGTCGGCGCGCCGACCGCGTTCCCCGACAACCACGCATTCTTCGACGCCACCGCCGCCACCATGAGCTCCGACCTGCAATGGACGCGCACGCGCGACGACGGCCACCGCTGGGAGCTCAAGGCCG
This sequence comes from Massilia glaciei, assembly GCF_003011895.2. Classification (GTDB taxonomy): domain Bacteria; phylum Pseudomonadota; class Gammaproteobacteria; order Burkholderiales; family Burkholderiaceae_D; genus Telluria_A; species Telluria_A glaciei. The sequence goes on from NZ_PXWF02000242.1 coordinate 12,168, forward strand.
GCGTCTCGCAATTTGTGCGAAGCGCCGATTTCGGTTTCTTCAGCGACGACGGCATCGGCGCGCGCCACGTGGGCTCGCACGCGCGCGAGCGCGTGTTCAAGCTGAGCGGCAAATGGTCGCGCACGGCGCCGGGCGGGCACGCGCTGGCCGCCGGCTGGGACGGCGCGACCGGCGAGCGCAGCGAAACGCGGCGCGAACGCTCGAGCGTCGCCGCCGACCCGGTCAAGGCGAGCGACGAACACTATGGCGCCGCGCTCGAGCGCCTCGCCGTCTTCGTCCAGGACGACTGGAGCATCAACCCGGCATGGTCGCTGACCGCCGGCCTGCGCTGGGAGGCGTTGTCGACACGCACCACGGGCAACGTGCTCGCGCATGTGCGACAGCGCTCCCGGGTCGTGGTCCCCTCGCTGCAGGCGCTGCACAAACTATCGGCCAGCGACCAGTTGCGCCTCGGCCTGGCGCGCACCTACAAGGCGCCGACGATGATCGCGCTGGCGCAGCGGCGCCTGAGCGTCGACAACGGCAACAGCCAGGTCAATCCCGACTACGCGGGCAACCCCCTGCTGGTGCCGGAGCGGGCCTGGGGCCTCGACCTCGCCTACGAGCGGTACATCGGCAAGAGCGGGCTGGTGAGCGTGGGCGCCTACGCGCGCCGCATCGACGACGTGATCGCCACGCGCCTGACGCGCCAGGGGCTGCGCTATGTCAGCATACCGTCGAACCAGGGCCGCGCCGACACCTGGGGCCTCGAACTCGAGGCCAAGCTGCCGCTGCGGGCGCTGTGGGCCGGCGCCACCGCCATCGACCTGCGCGCCAATCTGGTGCGCAACTGGTCGCGCATGCACGCCGTCGCCGGGCCCGACAACCGGCTCGACGGGCAGGTGCCCCTGAGCGCCAACCTGGGCTTCGACTACCGCATGGCCGGCGCGCCGGTAGCGCTGGGCATGAACTTCGCCTTCCAGGGCGGCGGGGCGGTGCGCCTGAGCGACACCAGCGCCGAGTGGAACAGCCCCTCGCGCGCGCTCGAGCTGTTCGGCAACTGGCAGGTCTCGGCGCGCGGCAAGTGGCAGCTGTCGCTGGCCAACCTGTTGCACCAGCGCCAACGCAGCGTGGACCGCTTCGCCGACGCCGATGGCGCGCTGCAAATGCGCACCGACACGCCGACGGCGGCGACCGTGCGGCTGACGTATTCCCACAGTTTCGACAAATGAAACTGTTTCCACGTGGGATAATCGAGACACCTTCGGAAGGTAAAAAAAGCATGAAACCACTATTGACCCTGATCGGCGCCCTCGTCTTCGCGGCGTGCGCCCCGGCCGCGCAAGCGCAGTCGGTCGCCTTCACCTTCGACGACGGCCCCAAGCTCGGGCCGACCCCGCGCCTGACGCCGCGCCAGCGCAACGACGCCCTGCTCGCCGCGCTCGCCAAACACCGGGTCAAGGCGGCGCTGTTCGTGACGGCCGCCAATGGCGCCGACGTGCCCGCCGGCTACGCCCTGGCCAAAGCCTGGGGCGAGGCCGGCCACGCGCTGGGCAACCACACGATGACCCACCCGGACCTCAACGATCCCAAGCTGAGCCTGGCGCAGTACCAGCAGGAGATCCTCGACTGCGACAAGATCATCGGCACCCTGCCCGGCTACCAGAAGTGGTACCGCTACACCTTCCTGCGCGAAGGCAACACCCCCGCGCGGCGCGACGCCATGCGCGCCTTCCTGCGCGGGCACGGCTACCGCAACGCCTTCGTCAGCATCGACACCAGCGACTGGCGGCTCGACGACGCGCTGACCGAATTGCTCACCAAAAACCCTGAGGCCGACCTGGCCCCGCTCAAACGCGTATACCTGGCCCACATCCGCCAGCGCGCGCTGGCCTACCGCGCGATGTCGCAGCAATTGCAGGGGCGCGACATGCGCCATGTGCTGCTGCTGCACCACAACCTGATCAACGCGCTGTGGCTGGGCGACGTCATCGCCCAATTCCGCGACATGGGCTGGAGCATCATTTCCCCGGCCGAGGCGCTGGCCGACCCGGTCTACCAGCTCGCGCCCTTGCGCGCCGGCCAGAGCCTGCTGCTGTCGATGGCCAAATCGCTCGGCACGAGCAACTTCCCGGACTGGGAGCGCCTGCACGACGACGGCGACGCCGAGATCTTGGCGCTGGCCGCGGCCCCCGAATAGGGCGCCGGGGCGGACGCCGAAAATAATTGGAACTTTTCGGGCGCGCGACGGGAATACCATCAGAGACCCGACCCATGACACCGACTTCCGCCACCTCCGACACCGAACTGCTGCGCCAGATGCGCAACGGGACGACGGCCGCCTTCCAGCAGTTGTACCAGCGCCACCAGGGGCCGCTGTACCGCTTCTCGCTGCTGCGCTGCGGTTCGGGCGACACCGCGGCCGACGTGGTGCAGGAGGTGTTCATGGGATTGCTTACCGATAGTTTCAAGTTCGATCCGCTGCGCGGCATGCTGCCCAATTTCCTGTTCGGCGTGGCGCGCAAGCTCATTCTCAAGCACGAGCACCCCGGGCGCCGCTTCGACAGCCTGTCCGACGGTGCCGACGGCGGCGACGACGACGGCGCCCCCGAACCCGTCTGCGAGGCCGCCGAGCCGCTCGCGCGCATGCTCAGCGACGAACTGGCCGAGCAGGTGCGCCAGGCGCTGGCGCTGCTGCCGCCGCACTACCGCGACCCCATCATCCTGTACGAGATGCACGACCTGTCGTACCAGGAAATCGCCGACATCTGCCAGATCGACATCGGCACGGTGCGTTCGCGCCTGTCGCGCGCCCGCGCCGCGCTGTCGCGCAGACTGGCCGCACACCGTCCGGCCGCCCATTTCGCGGCCTGAACCGAGGACCAATCATGACCACCCAGCTCCCCCCCGACACCCCCGCCGGCGCGCCGTTCGCGGCCCTGCGCGCGCAACTGGCCACCCACGCGGCGCCGCCGCGGGTCGAACAGGCCCTCATGACCGCCTTCGCCAAACAGCGGCGGCCACGGCGTTGGCACCACGCGCTGTCGGCGCGCCACTGGGGCATGGCCGGCGGCCTCGGCGCCTGCATGATGGCCTTGCTGGTGTTCACGCTCGCGCCCACGGCGCCGAGCGCGCCGGGCGCCGCGCCGCTGCCCATGATCGACGACGACGACGGCGGCGCCTTCCTCGCGCTCGCCCCGCTCGAGCGGATCGAGCGCGAAGCGGCGCCGCAGATGGTCGAAGCCGACCTCTCGGGCGCGGCGCTGGCCTCGCTCGGCGTGGCGCTCACGCCCGAAACGGCGGGCGACACCGTGCGCGCCGAAATGCTCGTCAGCGCCGAGGGCCAGCCCCTCGCGCTGCGGCTCGTGTCACAGCAGTCAGCCGTCCAGTAGCACCGCCCCACACCAACTACCAACCACCAAACCGCACGAGGACCCCATGAACACCAAAAAAATTCTGCTCGCCGCCCTGCTCGGCGCCCTAGTGACGCCCGTGTTCGCTTCAATCGACAGTGAAGCGATGGAGGCGCTCGCCGAGATCGGGATGGACGCGGGCGCGGACGCCGACGGGCCGCGCGACGTCGAACGCCATGTCGTCATGCTGGCGGCGGGCGACGAGGGCGGCGCGACCGGGCACGGCGCGATGGCGGGGATGCGCATGCGCGGCAAGCTCGTCAAAAACGCCCCCTACAGCGCCGAGGTGGTCTCGGAGCGCGTGCAGCACCTGTCGGACGGCAACCAGATCAGCAACAAGTCGAGCACGATGAGCTACCGCGACAGCGCCGGGCGCACCCGCACCGAACTGCGCGACAAGGACGGCGCGGTGCGCGCGGTGACGATCACCGACCCGGTCGGCGGCAGCACCTTTTTGCTCAACCCTCAGCGCAAGATCGCGACCAAGCTGCCCGCACCGGGCGCGCGCGGCGCGGGCATGGAACGTATCAGGATGATGCACAATGATGGCAAGCACAACGATGGCAAGCACAAGGATGGCAACCCGGGCGCGGCGGGACACGAGACGCACGTCGAGCGCCATGCCGATGCCGATGGCGATGGCGAGAAAATCATCGTCAAGCGGATCGAGCGGGCCGAGGGCGGGGTCGGCGAGCGGGTGCGCGAGCGGGTGCGCGTGCATGTGATGCACAACATGGCGGCTGGCGACGGGCCCCGCATCGGGCCGATCGTGGCCAACGCCTTCGGCGACGTCAAGTGGTCGGCCAAGGCGGCCACCAAGGACCTCGGCGCGCGCGAGTTCGACGGCGTCAAGGCCGAAGGCAAGCAGCGCAGCTACGAGATTCCGGCCGGCGAGGTGGGCAACCGCAGCCCGATCACCGTCACCCACGAGAGCTGGTTCGCGCCGTCGCTGCAAGTGACCGTGTACACCAAGCACAGCGATCCGCGCTCGGGCGAGCGCATCTACCGGCTCGCCAACGTCAAGCGCGACGAGCCGGCCGCCGCCCTGTTCACGGTGCCGTCCGACTACAGCGTCCGGGACCTCGCCACGCGGATCCGGCGCGCCCCCGCCAAACAGTGAGCGCTCCGGCCCGGGCGGCGCCGGCAGATGCCGCGGCGCCGGCCCGGCACCCGCCCCTTAGCGCGTCGCGGCCAGGCCTTGCCGCACCGGCACGATCTTCTCTTTGAACCACTCGTCGATCATCTGCTTTTCGTAGCGCAGGAGATCGCCCTTGTCGTGGCGGTTGACGCGGTCCAGGTACATCATGTTGCTCAGATTTTGCTCGGCGCTGTCGATGACCTGCCCGCCCGCCCGCAAGGTGTAGCGCAGGCGCATCGAGGGCCAGTCGGCGCCGTTGCGCAGCACGCGCACGTCCTGGTGCCTGCTGAAGGTCGGATCGACGCGGCCGGCCAGGTCGAGGTCGAGCACTTCGACGTCGAGCTCTTGCCCGGCCGGCAATGTGGCGCCGAGCTTTTCAAAGTGCTCGGTGAGCCCTTCGAGCACGCGCGCGCGCTCGGCCGCCGCGAACGGCATGTCGGCGAAGTTGCCGGGGTCGGTGAAGCGCAGCTTGACGCCGGCGCTGGCGCTGCCGGCGGCCAGCGCCAGCGCGGCGGCCGCGCCGAGCCGGCGGCCAAGTTGCAGATACGGGGATGCGAGCGATTTCATGGTGAGCATGGTGAGCCTTTGCGAGTCGGGCGCCTGCGAGCGACGCGCCCCGAACGCCAATATACGCCCATTCGGGCCGGCCTTTCCAGCAGCCTATTGGTGACTTTTTGTAAGCAAATGTAGCGCCCCCGGATTCCGCCCGAAGACACACGGTTGTTGCAAAGAGGAACAATCAATCTTGCATGTTGTGAATGGGGGTGATGTCATACTACAATCGAAGCACGCCTCGTCCGTGCCCCATGCGCGCGTGTGTCGGGCATCACCACCCCACCGGTATCGGAAATCGCTTTTATGTCATTTTTGTCATCCTCCACGCCCAAGTTGGCCCCCTGGAAAATCCTGCTGGTCGACGACGAACCCGACATCCACGACATCACCAAGCTGACCCTGAACCGCTTCCGGCTCGACGGCCGCGCGCTGACCTTCGTGCACGCCTACAGCGGCGCCGAGGCCAAAGAGGTGCTCGCGCGCGAGGCCGACATCGCGCTGGTGTTCCTCGACGTCGTCATGGAGCGCGAGGACAGCGGGCTCGAGGTGGCGCGCTGGCTGCGCCAGGACCTGGGCAACCAGTTCACCCGCATCGTGCTGCGCACCGGCCAGCCGGGCCAGGCCCCGGAGGAGCGCGTGATCGTCAACTACGACATCAACGACTACAAGGAGAAGACCGAGCTCGACCGCACCAAGCTGTTCACCACCACCTTCGCCGCGCTGCGCGCCTACCGCGACATCATGAAGGTCGAGGAGGCCCGGCTGGCGCAGCTGAACTACCGCGAGGGGCTCGAGCGGGTGATCGCGGCCTCGGCCCACATCTTCCAGCAGCGCAACCTCAAGGACTTCGCCAGCGGCCTGCTCCAGCAGGTGGTGGCGCTGCTGCGCCTCGAGCAGAGCATGCTGCTGCGCCTGGCCGGGGCGAGCGTGATCACCGGCGAGACCGAGTACGAGATCCTGGCCCAGATCGGCGACATCGGCGAGGCCATGCTCGGGCCCGACCTGATGGCCCAGCTCGACGAGGCGCGCAGCAACCGCATCTCGCGCCTGCACGGCGACACCTATGTCGGCTATTTCCCCAACAGCAGCGGCAAGGCCTCGCTGCTGGTGCTCAAGGGGGTCGAGGAGATCTCCGACATCGACGCCAAGCTGCTCGAGGTGTTCTGCTCGGGGGTGGCGATCGCCTTCGACAATATTTTGCTGACCCAGGAGATCACCGACACCCAGGCCGAGCTGATCCTGCGCCTCGGCGACGTGGTCGAGTCGCGCTCGAAGGAGGCGGGCAACCACGTGCGCCGCATGTCCGAGGTGTGCAAGATGCTCGCGCGCCTGTCGGGCATGTCGGAGGAGGAGACGGCGGTGCTCAAGCACGCCGCGCCGATGCACGACATCGGCAAGATCGCCACCCCCGACTCGGTGCTGCTCAAGCCGGGCAAGCTCGACGGCGCCGAATGGGAGATCATGAAGCAGCATCCTGCGGTCGGCCTGTCGATCCTGGACGGCTCGAGCCGCCCGATCCTCAAGGCGGCCGCAGTGATCGCCCACCAGCACCACGAGAAATTCGACGGCACCGGTTATCCGCAGGGCCTGGCCGGCACCGACATCCACCCGTACGCGCGCATCGTCGCCGTGGCCGACGTGTTCGACGCGCTGGTGCACCAGCGCGTCTACAAGCAGGCCTGGCCGATCGACGAGGTGGTGGCGCACCTGCGCCAGGTGTCTGGCACCCACCTCGACCCGTACTACGTCGACCTGCTGATCAACAACATCGACGACGCGCTCGCGATCAATCTGAGTTTTCCGGACTGAGAGGCAGATACGGCCTAGATGCGGATTTGTTCCACCCTGCCGCCGGAGTAGCGCCACACGACCCGGTACGAGGCGCCTCCTCGTATCAACCTGCATTGGTCCATTATCGTTGGCCACCACTTGATCAAATTGTGCGCCACCACCCAGTGAGCATGCTGCGCCCATTGCCGATGCAATACGAACACGACCAGCCCCGAACGGCGCAGCGCCTCACGCTCAAGGTCGTTCTTCATGAATCCATCCTGTGAAACGACCACCCATGGGCCGGACCGCGAAAGTTCGGTGATCCAGTCATGGTCTTTTATGTTCGGACGGAATCGATCACGTAAATGGACGACGTCCTCGACGTCGGTTTCCGCTTTACAGAGCTCACGCATCGCGTGCGCCAAATGAGGCGACAAATTATTGTCGAAGAAAAATTTCACGCCGCTTGCGCTTCAAAGCGCATGGCGGCATTCACAGCGCCCACAGGGATATTGTATAAAGCGGCGACCCGCTTCTTGTCGCGTTCAACCGCAAAGCATGCTGCCAACACGTCTGTGCGAATGCCGTATTCCGTCAAGATCGGCTTCCCGAAAGAGATTTCCGGGTCGAGGACAATGGCTTCGCTCTTTTTGACGGGATACCAGCGCAAGGCCTGTCCGCCAGCCGTGAACTCGATGCCTGCATATAGTTCTGGCCGGATGATATGTTCGAATACGAGTTGGCGCCGCACCAAGTCCGTCAGCGCGACCTCGCCGTGCTCCTTAAAGGCTTCGTAGAAAATGCTTTTACCGTCTGTTAAAAAGCGATTGGCGGTGAATGGATATTCGGTCGAGAAAATTTCTCGTGCGCTAACGATGGCGGCCCGGATGACCCGCAACGGCACCTTGTGTTCGGTGAACGCCTTGACGATGCGCAGTTCAAGCAAATCGCGAAAGCCGATCACCTTTTGCGCGCCCTCGTCCATGTCGGCAAGTTGGGTGTGCCAAAGGGGCACGCTCGCACCGCCCTTGAAGCGATAACCGAACAACCAGCGGTTGACCTCGCGCGCGTCTGCCCCGGTGAACCGCTCCGCCTCCTTCAGTGTGTACAAGCCGATTCCTGTCAGATCCATAGTGCCCCCGTCTCTCAAGCCCATTCTACGGCAAGCGCCGCACACTGAGAGGCTGAGAGTCTTTCGATCATGCCCGCTCATCACGCCAGAAAGCGCCAGTTCGTCGTTGCAAATGCTCGCCATAGCCCGCTATGGCTGTGCTTTGCGCCTCGATCTGCCGCTTTCTGGCGGGCTGCTCGGACACGTCCGAAAAACTCTCAGCCTCTGAGGCCGGCGGCCCATCCTTTGTGCTTCGACACCGGGCTGTTCAATTGGTTGGGGAGGACGATTGAAGACCTTGATCAATTTCCTGTATCGCTCTCGAGTTCCGATTCCGCCCTGGCCGCGCGCCGGCTGCGCGGAAAGCGCATGCAATAGCGCAGCCCCTGGCCCGGCGCGCTCTCGACCTTGACGGTGCCGCCGAGCGGCCCGGTCACGAGGTTGTACAGGATGTGGGCGCCGAGACCGCTGCCGCCCTGCCCGCGCCGGGTCGTGAAAAACGGATCGAACAGCTTGGCCAGGGTGTCGCCGTCCATCCCCGCGCCGTCGTCGCTGTACTCGAGCAGCACGTGGTCCCGCTCGAGCCGGGCCGCGATGCGGATCAGGCCGGCCTGGTCGCGCTCGAAACCGTGCACCAGCGAATTGACCACCATGTTGGTGACTATCTGCGAGACCGCGCCCGGAAAGCTGTCGAGCGTGATGTCGGGCGCGCACTCGACCTCGACCGTGATCGGGCGCCCCTTGAGCTTGGGCTGCAGCGACAGCAGCACCTCGCCAAGATAAGTCTTGAGGTTGAAGCTGCGGATGTCGTCCGAGGACTGGTCCACCGCCACCTGCTTGAAGCTGCGCACCAGCGCCGCGGCGCGCTGGGTGTTGGTGGTCATGATGCGCAGCGACTGGTCGATGATCTCCAAAAACTGCTGCAGGCTCTCCTCGGTCATCTCGCCGGCCTCGAGCTCCTCGCGCGTGAGCTTGAGCTCCTGCACCAGGTGGCTGGTGGCGGTGACGCAGATGCCGAGCGGGGTGTTGATCTCGTGCGCGACGCCGGCCACCAGGCGCCCGAGCGAGGCCAGCTTCTCCTGGCGCACCAGTTCGCCCTGGGCCTCGCGCAGCGCCCCGAGCGCGGAGTTGAGCGCCGCGTTCTGGTGTTCGAGCCGGTCCTTGGCCTTGCGGATGGCGCGGTCGGCCTGCATGCGCGCGATCGCCACGGCCACGTGGCTGGCCATGAAGGCGAGCAGCTCGAGGTCGGCCTGGGTGTAGACGATGGCCGGGTCGTAGCTTTGCACGATGATCACGCCGTAGGGCTGCTCGTGCACCAGCATCGGCGCGCCCATCCAGCTGGCGATCTCGACGTTGCCGAGCGGTTCCTTGATCAGGCCGTCGGCGACGAGCCGCGCGTAGCTGGCCGCGTCGTGCAGGCTGGCCTGGCGCGTCGAGAGCACGTACGAGCTCATGCCCACGCCGTAGCGGAAGCGCTTGACCGGCGCCTCGGCGTCCTTCTGGTCGACGAAATACGGGATGCTGATCTCGCCCGTCTCCGGATGGTAGAGCGCGATGAGGAAGTTCTCGGCCACGATCAGGGCGCTGATGATGCCGTGCAGGCTGGCCGACAGGCCCGCCGCGTCCACCGCCGAGGCTGACAGGTTGGCGATCTCGTAGAGCGCGTGCTGGACCGTCTCGGCGCGCCCGCGCTCGGCCACCTCGTGCGCCAGCAGCGCGGTGCGCTCCTGCACCGCGCGCTCGAGCCGGTCCATGCTCTGCAGGCCCTGCAGCGCGCTCGAAACGTGGCTGGCGATCAGCGCGAACAGGGCCTGGTCCTCCTCGCTGAAGGTCTGCTCCTTCCGGTAGCTCTGGATCACGACCGCGCCCAGGATCTGGTGCTGGTGGTCGAGCAGCGGACAACCCATCCAGTGCTCGGCCTCGCTGCCGGCGCCCCACGGCTGGCCGTCGGCCAGGCGCGCGTTCTGCTCGTCGGCGGTCATCACCAGGGTCTCGCGGTTGAGGATCACCCACGCCGTGGGCGATTCGCTGGCCGAGGCCAGCGTGACCTTCGCGTCGGGGTCGGGCACGGGGTCGAGCTCGTCGACAAAATAGACGAAGCGCACGGTGTTGTCGGCGCGGTCGGCCAGCGCGACATAGAAATTGGCCGCGTACATGATGCGGCCGAGGGAGCGGTGGACCGAACGGATGAACTCGGTGATGTCGCTGCAGGTCGACGAGCTGCGCCCGATCTCGAGCAACATGGCCTGGACCGCCTCGAGGCGGTTAAGACGACTTTCCATGCGTTTCCCTCATTCGTTCAATACGTATGGGAAATATTAACATGGGGCGCCATGGGCGGACGAGCCGATCATGGCGCTTTTGGGCGCGTTTTACGCGCGTTGTTGCGGGCGCCTCAGGAGGGCGTGTGGAAGCCGTTTTCGATCCAGGCGGCGGCGCTCGCCGGCGACAGCTTGAAGCTGGCCGCGACACGCACCTGGGCGATGCGCTCGCCGTCGGCGTCCTGCGCGGTCAACTGCGCGTAAGGATGGTCGTCGTCGGGCACGATGTCGAGCGTGACCTTGATGTCGGCGCCCTCGTGCGTGACCACGGTGCTCTTGTGCAGGATCGCATGCAGTTGCTGCTCGTGGCGGCGGATCACCTCGGCGGCGGTCTTGACGAGCGTGTGGAAGGCGTTGGTGTCGAGCGGCTTGGGATTTTTTTTGTCGCGCCCCATGGTCCAGGGGCCGACCAGGGCCGGCTCGGGCTCGCCGTCGCGGATCATGGCCACGGCCCAGCCCTCGTCGTCCTCGTTTTTGATCACGCGGGCGGTCCAGCCATTGCCCTGCCACAGGCGTGGCTCCTGCACCAGCCCGGAGGCGGCGTCGTCGTCGAATTCTGTTGCGCTCTCGCTCATTGCGGCCAACTCAAAAATGTAAGAGGGGGAATGATAGTCGATTCTAGCCAACCGATGAGAAAAGCGGCGCGCAGGAGCGGCGCCCGGCCGCTACCGCCCCGGTTGACGCCCCAGGCCCGGGCGGCGCCGCCGAAGCCCATACCTTCCATTTATATCCCAGGACCTAAAAAACAGGCCGGGGCCTATACTTGGATAATATATTACAAAGCTTATTTACTGGCGCAATGGCGACGAACCAATATCCCCTCCGCTTCACCGCTCAGTTGCGCCAGCATCTACGCGCGCTTCGGACCAAACGCGGCCTCACGCAGGCGCAGTTGGGAGCGATCATAGGGGTAAGCCAGGCGCGCATTGCCGAAATCGAGGCGAATCCGGGACTGGTGCGATTCGAGCAGATGATGCAGATCCTTTCAACTCTCGACACCACGATTCTTCTTAGCGAAGATGAGGTGGCGCCCGCTGGCAATGACCGCAAGGAAGCGCAAGCCACTCCTTCTGCGAAGAGAATCCGAAAGCCAGCGCCCAAGGCCGTTGTTGGGAGCGTCTCGCAGGCGAGCGCTGGAAACACTGGTATCGAAAACCCATCTCGTTTGAATGCCGCGGCCAGCGGACAGGATCAATCGCACACGATCGATGAGATGCGTCGCATCCCCGAGACCACCACCAGTACGGAAAGGCTGCTCAGAGACATCGCGGCGCTAGGAGCCTGTCGGACTTAGGGAGTCGAAGCGAGAAAAGTGCTGGACGAGGAGAGATTTTGACGATTTCGCAGTGCCAATAGCGAGCTATTGGCCGAGAAAGCGGCGAAATATGGACCGTCCAGCACTTTTTGCAGCCGACGATCCTAAGTCCGACAGGCTCCTAGGTGGCATTGAGCAACTTCGTCGGACCATCGAGGCAGGGCTTCCTGCGGAAAAACTCCGCAAGGAGATTGAAGCCTTAGGTGGGATCGACAAGATTCGACAAGCTGCCGACGCGCTCAGTGACTACGACAGAATTCACCGACCGCTTTCGCCCCGTTTAAAAAAGGGAGCCTGGTGAGTCAGGCCTTGAATGCCTGGATGAACGGCGAATATGTCGGAATGTGGTCGGTCGACCGCAATTCCCACACTTTTCGTTACACACGGAGTTGGATCGAATCAGATCGAAGGCGCTCGCTTTCACTATCGCTACCTTGATTGGCATGGCGGGAACAGTTGGATTGCACGCCTGCCCCAGGAAGATTTTTGCCAAGCGCTGGGCTACCCTCCAGACAAGAAATACACGCAGCATGGAGGCCCCGGCATGCGCGGCTGCCTACAACTTCTGCGGGGCAGTGACGATGCCAACGATTCGATTTTTTTCTCCTGACACAGCTTGCATTTTTCCTACTGGCAGCACCGGATGGCCACGCGAAAAATTTCTCTATTTTCCTGCTGCGCGGGGACGTCTACGAAATGACCCCGCTCTACGACATCCTGTCTGCCTGGCCCTACATCGGCTGCGGGCCCAGGCAACTCAACCGGCACAGGGCCGGACTCGCCATGGCGTTGCGCTCAAAAAAATGCGCACTACCTTTTCAAAGAGATTCATGCGCGACATTGGCGTGAACTTGCCCTCAAGCATGGCGGCCCCAAAGCTTGGGCAGCGATGTTGGCATTGGTGGAAAGTGTCGATCAGGTACTTGCGAAGGTACAACGCCAATTGCCGGCCGACTTTCCGGCTTACACATGGGACACGATTTCGGAGGGCATGCGTAGCGAGGCGAGGCGGTTCGTCTCCGAACTGCCGGAGGAAAAATTTTGACTCGTTGGGGCTGTCCAGTTTCTTGCAAAGTTTGATTTACAGAAGTTTGGCAAAGGCCTTAGACTGATTTCCTGCCAGCCAAGGCGGCCGGCGCGACAGTGATTCCAATCCCAGTGATTCCAATCCATTTGAAAGACGTGACCATGACAAGATTATTTTTGCGGCTGGCGGCATGCGCCGCGCTCGTCGCTAGCTCCGCCCTGTCCGGCTGCGCCGCCCCGGATCCGAGCCGGGCGCTGATATCGAAGCAAGCCGCCCCCGAATACAAGAACGGCGTTCGCGTCGAGCGCCCGAAGTCGGGCAAGGCGAAGGAAAATATCACGATTGCCGACTCCGAGGAATTTCGCCGCCAAGCCACCAAGAAGTAGCAATCCCCTCCAGAGAGCACGCGACTGGTCGAAAAACCCCGGGGATTGAAAAGGCCCGCGCAAGGCGGGCCTGGCTTCACGCGGCGAGCGCGCACAAGCGCATGCCGGGCCGTCCCGGCGGCTCGAGCGGCGGCCCGGGCGGGGTGATGCGCGGGTCGATCGCCGGCGCTGGGGTCTGGTAGCTGAACGGGGTGATGATTATCGGCGGAATGGTCGGCGGCGCCGACGGCGGGCCCTTCGGACCCGAGCCGGCCGCCAGCGCGCGCAACTGGCGCTCGGCCCAGGCCGGCATGCGGCCGATCCGGTGCCGCTCCGTGGTGCGGTGTGCTTGCATGGTGGTTCTCCCTGCGGTTGGGGCAGGCAGTCAGTATAGGTCGCGAGATTTTTAATTCAAGGAAAACCGCCCCCCCGCCGGCGAACCCACGCTGCCTTCTGGCCCGCAAAAAACGCATTCTGTCGCACGCCGCTGGCCCCCGCCCCCGCCCACGTCTACAGTTCAATCATTCCAACAACACTTAGACGAGGCCCCACCATGAAAAAGCTCCTTCCCGCCGTAATCCTGTTCATTGGCCTGGCGCTGGCGTGGGAACTGTACTTCGACGGCGCCATGTCGATCAACATCGACGGCGACGAGTTCGAAGGCCCGTTCGGCTTAGTGTTCGGCTCCCTGGCGGCGGTGGTCGGGGCGGTCATCGGCGTGGTCGTGCTGGCGCTCGTGGGGGTGTTGCTGGCGGTGCTGTTCGCCGGCCTGGGCGTGTTGCTGGTGGTCGGCCTGGTGCTCGCGGCGCTGCTGGTGGCGGTGTGCGCCTCGCCCCTGCTGCTGCCGATCCTGATCCCGCTGGCCATCGTCTGGCTGATCTTCCGCCGCAAGCCGGCGCCGGCCGCGCCGGCCACGGTCAGCTAAGCCGGGCGCCGCCGGGCGGCAAAAAGGGCCGGTAAAAAACGCGGCCCGCAATCGAAAAAGCCGATTCACGCGAATCGGCTTTTTTTTGCGTCCGCGCGGACGCGGGCGGGATCGACGCCTTCGATCATATGCCTTCGATCATATGCCTTCGATCAGGCGCATCGCGAACACGATCGGCAAACCGGCCGCGATCACGCGGCGCGCGGCCGCGCCGTGGTCGTACGGGATCCGGTAGTAGGTCAGCAGGCTGGTTTCGGTGTCGTACAGCGCGTAGCAGGCAGCGCAATTGCCGTCGCGCGGCTGCCCGACCGCGCCCGGGATCACCAGATACTGGTGCTGGGCCCGGATCGGCACCGGCACCCCGTGCACCGGCGTGTGGCTGCCCATGCGGCCGTCGTCGGCCAGCCGGTACAGCGCCGGCGCGTGCACATGGCCCGAAAACACCATGCGCTTGCCGCTGGCCTGGATGCTGCGCTCGGCCTCCTCGAGCCCGGTCACGTACTCCCAAGACACCGGCTCGAACGCGCTCGCGTGCACGAAGGCCAGGTCGTCGAGTTCGGCCGTGAGCGGCAGGTTGCCCAAAAAGGCTATCTGCTCGGCGTTGAGCTGGCGCCGGGTCCAGTCGATCACCTCGCGCGCCTCGGCGTGCATCTGCGGGCGCGTGCTGCGCGTGACCGAATAGTCGTGGTTGCCCTGCACCGCGATGGCGCCGTGCGAGACGTACTGCATGACGGTGTCGACCACCCACGCCGGATCGGCGCCGTAGCCGACGAAGTCGCCCGTGAACGCGAACTGGTCGGCGTTCTGGGCGTGCGCGTGCGCCAGGCACGAGGTGAACGCCTCGCGGTTGGCGTGCAGGTCGGTGAGCAGGGCGAGCCGCATCTCAGGCGCCTTCCGCGAGGTATTCGGCGTGCCCGCGCGCGCGCAGCTCGCACGCCGGGCAGGTGCCGCAGCCATGGCCCCACGCGTGCAGCGTGCCGCGCTCGCCGAGGTAGCAGGTGTGGGTGTCGGCGCGGATCAGCTCGACGAGCGGCGCGCCGCCGGCCGCGTGCGCCAGCTGCCAGGTCTGCTTTTTGGTCAGCCACATGAGCGGGGTCTCGAGCCGGAAGCGGCTCGCCATGCCCAGGTTGAGCGCCACCTGCAGCGCCTTGATGGTGTCGTCGCGGCAGTCGGGGTAGCCCGAGAAATCGGTCTCGCACATGCCGCCGACGAGCACGCCCAGGCCGCGCCGGTAGGCCAGCGTGGCCGCCACCGTCAGGAACATGAGGTTGCGGCCGGGGACGAAGGTGTTCGGCAGGCCGTTCTCCTGCATGCTGATGGCCACCTCGCTGGTGAGCGCGGTGTCGGAGATGCTGCCGATCAGGGACAGGTCGAGCAGGTGGTCGGCGCCGAGGCGCGCGTCCCATTCGGGCGAGAGCGCGCGCAGGCCGGCCAGCAGGCGCGGGCGCACCGCCAGTTCGACCGCGTGCCGCTGGCCGTAGTCGAATCCGACCGTCTCGACGCGCGCGAAGCGCTCGAGCGCCCAGGCGACGCAGGTCGTGGAGTCTTGTCCGCCGCTGAAAAGTACGAGCGCGGTGTCGGCTTGCTGCATGGCTTGTTTCCCGAGTCGTGTTAAGCGCACGCCACCGTTAGCGCCATTCCGGTAAGATGGGATGCGTTATTGACCAATGGAGCGACATGTTTCCCGCACGACCCGACAACAGATCAGCGACACCGCGCAGGCGGCCACGAATTTTGGCACAAATCGGGCTGACCGTGTTTGTCACTACGACAACATCCGTGGCGATCGCACAAGGCGTGCCCTACACCGTCGAGGTCGACGCCCCGCGACCGCTCGAAAAACTCCTCGAAACAAATCTCGACCTGGTGCGCTGGCGCGGCAATCCGCGCCTCGACCTCGACCAGCTGCAACGGCTGGTCAAGGCCGCGCCCGAGCAGGCGCGCACCCTGGTCGCCACCGAGGGCTACTATTCGCCCAAGATCACCGCGGGCCTCGACACCAGCGGCGGCGAGCCGGTCGCGCGCGTGCTGGTCGAGCCCGGGCCGCCGGTGCTGGTCGGCGACATCGAACTCATTCTCAACGGTTTCGCCCCGGGCGCGCCCGACGCCACCGCGTTCGACGCCGCAGCGCTGCGCCAGCGCTGGAGCATGCCGGTCGGCGCCGTCTTCCGCCAGGCCGACTGGGAGCAGGCCAAACGCAACCTGCTGCGCCAGGTGATGCAATCGCGCTATCCGCGCGCGCGGCTGGTCGCCTCGAGCGCCACGGTCGACCCCGACACGCGGCGCGCGCTGCTGCGGGTCGAAATCGACAGCGGCCCCGATGCCAAGTTCGGCGGGCTGCGGGTCGAGGGCCTGCGGCGCTACCCGCTGAGCATCGTCACCAACCTCAACCAGATCAAACCCGGCCAGGAGTACAGCGAGGCGGCGCTGCAGGCGTTCCAGTCGCGCATCCAGGACACCGGCTACTTCAGCGGCGTCGAAGTCAGCGTCGACATGTCGGACCTGCTGGGCGCGGACCTCGACGCGGCCCCCGACGCCGCCCCCGATGCGAATGCAGACCCGGACGCCGACCCCGGCGCCGATGCCGGCCCGGCCCCCGGCGCGGCCCCGGCGCCCGCGCCCAAGCCGGCGCCGGCCGCGCAAGCCGGCCCGCTGGTGCTGCCGGTGCTGGTGCGGGTGACCGAAAACAAGGCCAAGCACGCCGACATCGGCCTCGGTTTGTCGAGCAACACGGGCGGGCGCGCCCAGGTCTCGTATGACGACCTCAACGTGTTCGGCCTGCGCATGAAAAGCAACGTCCTGATCGAAACCAAGCGCCAGGCGGTGCGCGGCGACTTCTATTGGCCGACCACGGTCAAGGGCTACAACGACAGCGTCGGCGTCGGTTACGAGCGCACCGACCTGGCGGGCGAGGTCGCCAACGTGTTCAGCGTGGCCGCGCGGCGCGCCTGGGGCGGCCCGCTGCTCGAGCGCAGCCTCACGCTCGAGCTGCTGACCGAGCAGCGCGACGTGGCCGGCCTGCGCACCAGCCGCAGCCGCAGCATGCCGCTCACCTACAGCATCACCCGGCGCGCGCTCGACAACCTGCTGCTGCCGACCAAGGGCTACGTGATCAACGCGCAGCTGGGCGGCGCCCTGCTGCCGGTCCTGACCGACGAGCGCTTCGTGCGCGCGAGCGCGCGCGGCATCTACTACCGCCCGCTCGGCCCGTCCGGCGGCCTGATCGTCCGGGGCGAGGCCGGCGCGCTCGGCTCCAAACAAAAGGCCGGGGTGCCGGGCACCTTCCTGTTCCGCGCCGGCGGCGACCAGTCGGTGCGCGGCTACGGCTTCCAGGAGCTCGGCGTGCGCGAGGGCGACGCCATCGTCGGCGGGCGCTACCTGCTCACCGGCGGCGTCGAATACAACCACTGGTTCAAGCCCGCCTGGGGCGCGGCGCTGTTCCTCGACGCCGGCAACGCCGCCGACAAGCTGGGCGACCTCAAACCCGAGATCGGCTACGGCGTGGGCGCGCGCTGGCGCAGCCCGGTGGGACCGATCAACATCGACGCCGCCTACGGGCAGGCGACCAAAAAATTCCGTCTGCACTTCTCGCTTGGATTCACCTTCTGATGAGCATCGACACCACCCCGCTTGGCGCCGCCCGGCACGACGCCGCCCCGCACGACCCCGCCCCCGCGCCCGCGCGGACGCGGCGCTGGCCGCGCCGGCTCGCCTACGGCGTCGCCGCGCTCGGCGTGGTGCTGGCCGGCGCCTACTGGTACCTCGGGCGCGAAACCACGCTCCAGGTGCTGGCCCAAAAGGTGGCCGACGTCAGCGGCGGCCAGATCGCCATCAGCGGCATCACCGGCTCGCTGTACGACGCCATGCACATCGACCGCATGGTCTACCGCAGCCCCGAGCGCGTGATCACGGTCGACAACATCGACATCGAATGGTCGCCCTGGCAGTACCTCAAGCAGGGCATCGCGATCAGCAAGCTGTACGCCGTCAGCGTCAAGGTGCACGCGCTGCGCGAGGGCGACCAGGCCAAGCTGCCGGCCACGCTGGCGGCCCCGTTCGTGCTCGCCATCAACGACGGGCGCGCGCAGAAGATCACCTTCACGAGCGCCGCGCCCGGCTCGGCCGCGACCGTCATTGGCGACCTGCGCTTCAAGCTCGCCGGCGACCAGCGCGCCTGGGAGCTGCGCCAGCTCAGCGCGGTGACGCCGTGGGGCATCGCCGCGGCCAGCGCCAAGGTCGGAGCCGCGCGCCCGTTCAAGCTCAGCGGCAGCGCCAGCATGACCCAGTTCATGCACGCGGCGGGCCAAAAGACGGGCACGCTCGAGGCGCGCTTCGGCGGCGACCTGGTCAAGACGATCGTCAACGCCACCGCCCTGTCGGGCTCGGGCAAGGCGGTCGGCGCCTTCACGCTGGCCCCGTTCGAGCCGCTGGTCGTGCGTGCGCTGACCATCGACGGCACCGGCATCGACCCGTCGACCCTGCACGCGGCGCTGCCGGCGGCAAAGCTCGACCTGGCGCTGTCGGCGCAAATCGACGCCAAGCGCAACGTGGCCGGCAAGATCGACCTCGTCAACAAGGGCCCGGCCGGCACGCTCGATCAGAACCGCCTGCCCCTGCGCGCGCTGCACGGCGAGATCGGCGGCACGCTGGCGGCGCTGCGCATCGGCGACGTGCTGGTCGACCTCGGCGCGGCCGGCAAGTTCACCGGCAGCGGCGGCGTCAACCGCGACGCGTCGACCAACTTCGTGCTGCGCACCGAGCGGCTCGACCTGCGCGGCCTGCACGGGCGCATGAAGAAAACCGCGATCGCCGGCGACATCAAGCTCGCCAGCGCGGGCGGGGTCCAGACCCTGGTCGCGCAACTGGCCGACGGCGCGCTGCGGCTCGACGCCGAGGCCGTCCTCGAGGGCACGCGCCTGACCCTGCGCCAGGCGCGCATCGGCTCGGGCTCCAGCAACGTGCGCCTGTCCGGCGGCGCCACCCTGGCCGAGCGCCAGCCGTTCGAGCTCAAGGCCAACGCGGCCAATTTCAACCCGGCCGCGTTCGGCGACTATCCCAAGGCCGACATCAACGCCGACCTCAACGCCAAAGGCGTGCTGTCGCCGGCGTGGCAGCTGGCCGCCGATTTCGCGCTGCGCCCGAGCCGCCTGTTCGACCAGCCGCTGTCCGGCAAAGGCAAGTTCAAGGCCGACGCCAAGCACATCAGCGGCGTGGCCGCCAAGCTCGCGCTGGGCAAGAACACGCTGGCGCTGGCCGGCGGCTTCGGCGCCCCCGGCGAGCGCCTGACCTGGCGCGCCGAAGGCAGGCAGCTCGCGCTCGCGCGCAGCGACCTGTATGGCGAGCTGGTGGCCAACGGCGTCGTCACCGGCACCATGGCCGCGCCGCGCACCACCTTCGTGGTCGACGCCAACGGGGTCGGCTGGACCCCGGCCGCGCGCGCGGCCAACAACGGCGCCCTGCGCGCGAGCGGCGAGGCGTGGCTGGCCGACAAGGTCGTCAACCTCAAGGCGGCCGGCAAGGCCGAGCGCTTCAACCCGGCCGCGTTCGGCTTCGCCCTGCCCGGCAGCATCAACGGCAGCTTCGACGCGAGCGGGCGGCTCGGACCGGCCTGGCGCGCCGCGCTCAAGGTGGCGCTGGCCCCGTCGACCCTGTCGAACGCGCCGCTGTGGGGCCACGCCGCGCTGGTGGCCGACGCCAGGCGCGTCTCCAACGCCGACATAGACCTGCACGTGGGCCCGAACGTGGCCACCGCCAAGGGCAGCTTCGGCGGCCCGGGCGACACCCTCGCCTGGCGCATCGACGCCACCCAGCTTGCCGCGCTCGGCCCCGATTTCGGCGGCGCGCTGCGCGGCGCCGGCACGCTGTTTGGCACCATGCAGGCGCCGGCGGTGAGCGCCGCGCTCGAGGGCCAGAACCTGCGCTTCGGCCTGCACCAGGTCAAGTCGGTGCGCGCCAGCGCCAACGTCGGCAGCGGACGCGGCGCCGCCGACCCGCTGGTGAGCGACATCGCGCTCACCGGCTACGCCAACGGCGCGCGCCGCATCGCCTCGGCGCGCCTGGTGACCGGCGGCACGCGCGGCGCCCACACGCTGCGCCTGGCCGCCACCGGCGACGCCTTCGACGCCAGCGGCGAGGTGGCCGGCGGCTGGAACGCCGGCACCTGGAGCGGCACCGTCGGCGCGCTGCAAAACAAGGGCCTGTACGCGTTCACGCTGCAGGGCCCGGTGCCGCTGCGCGTCGGCACGGCGCCCGGCGCCGGCCCGCGGGGCCTGCTGCGCCCGACCCGCGTCGAGATGCAAAACGCCGTGTTCCGCCTGCCCAACGGCAGCATCAGCGTGCAGTCGCTCGACAAGAACGGCCCGCGCTGGACCAGCAAGGGGACCGCCTCCGGCGTGCCGCTGAACTACCTGGCCCAGTTCTCGCCCGACATGCGCGAGAACATGCGCGGCGACCTGACACTGGGCGCGCAATGGGCGCTCGACATGCAAACGCCCGCGCCCGGGGCGGCCGCGGCCGCGCCCGCGCTCAACGGCATGCTGCACGTGTTCCGCGAAAAGGGCGACCTGATCGCCGGCGCCGAGGCCCCGGTGGCGCTCGGCCTGAGCCTGTTCGACCTGCGCGCCGACATCGCCAACGGCGCCCTGCGGGTCCGGCTCGGCATCGACGGCACGCGCGCCGGCAAGGCCAGCGCCGACGCCACCGTGCAACTGGTGGCCGGCCGGCTCGACAACGCCAGCGCGCTCAGGCTGCGCGCGAGCGCCGACATGGGCTCGATCGCCTGGCTGGCGCCGCTCGCGGGCCAGCCCGCGCTCGAACTCGACGGCCAGCTCAAGCTCGACCTGAGCGGCGCCGGCACCCTCGGCGCCCCTTTGTTCAACGGCACCGTGGACGGCGACAAGCTCGCCCTGCGCTGGGCCGAACAGGGCGTCAAGCTGCGCAACGGCCAGCTGCGCGCCAAGCTGGTGGACGACCGGGTGCTGCTCGAGCGCCTCAGCTTCGAGGGCAACCAGGGCACGGCGGTGGCCAGCGGCAACATGCGCTTCGAGCGCGCCGACGTCACGGTCGATCTCAAGCTGGTCGCCGACAAGCTCGAGATCCTGTCGCGGCCCGACCGCACGCTGGTGGTGTCGGGCCAGAGCACGCTCACGCGCGACGCCAAGCGGTTTTTGCTGGCCGGCAAATTCCGGGCCGACCGCGCGCTGATCGAACTGGCGCCTCTGGGCCGCCCGACCATGTCCGACGACGTCATCGTGCTCGGGCGCGCGCGTCCGGGCAGCGCGGCCAAGGGCGCGCCGTCGCTGCCGCTCAACATCGACCTCGAGGCCAACCTGGGCGAGTTCTTCAAGCTGCGCGGGATGGGGATCGACGCCATGCTGGCCGGCACCGTCAACGTGCGCGCCACCGGCAACCGGCCGCCGCGCGTGACCGGCAGCATCCGGGTCGACGAGGGCACCTACGCCGCCTACGGGCAAAAGCTGGCGATCGAACGCGGGGTGCTCAATTTCACGGGCGCGTACGACAATCCGGGGCTCAACATCCGCGCCATGCGCAAGCAACCGGAGGGTGAACAGCTGTCCGAGACCAATGTCGAGGCCGGGGTCGAGGTGCGCGGCACGGCGATGGCGCCGTCGGCCAAGCTGGTGTCGACGCCGTCGGTGCCCGACAGCGAAAAACTGTCGTGGCTGGTGCTGGGGCACGGCATCGAGGGCGTCTCGGGCAACGAGGCGAGCGTGCTGAGCGCGGCGGCCGGGGCCCTGCTGGGCGGCTCGGGCGGCGGCTTCCAGTCGCGCCTTGCCAACTCGCTGGGGGTGGACGAGCTGGGCCTGTCGCAGGCGGCCGGGCTCGAGAGCACGGTGGTCACGGTCGGCAAGCGCATCTCGCAACGGGCCTACCTCAGTTTCGAGCAGGGCGCGACGACGGCCTCGAGCATGGTGCGGCTGCGCTACAAGCTCAACCCGCGCCTGACGCTGCAGTTCCAGACCGGCGCCAACACCGCGCTCGACCTGCTGTACTCGTGGAACTTCGACTAGGCGACCGCATAGGCGGGGGGCGTGGAAGAACTGTCATTCCCTCGCCCCCTCCCCGTCATTCCCTCGAAAGAGGGAACCCATGCTGAGTAAGCAGTTACGCGCCACCCAGCAATTTTCAACCGAGGCACAAGCCTAAATGAAGTTGCCCACGCTGGGCTTGGGATCGGGCACCGGGTCTTCGTTCTGCGGCGTGTGCACCGGCGGATGGTGCGGATGGGGGTTGTCGAACGGCGTCGGCGAGGGATCCTCGATCGGCGCTGGATCGGGCGCGCGGTGGGCGTCGATTGCTGCTGGGTTCATGGCGGTCTCGCTCCTGGTAATGGGAAAAATACATCAGCTTGACATTACCATGGGCGCGGCGCCGGAGCCGTTCGCCAGAGCGTCCCGGCTGGCCTCCTGCGGGCGGGCGCGCGTCGATTACAATGTCGGCTCGGCCCACCTTGCGTTCCCGCCCAGCGCGGCGCGCACATTTTTAGACATACACAAACAATGGATTTGACGACAATCGCACTGCTCGTGCTGGCCCCCCTGCTCATTTGGCGCATCTACTCGCGCCTGAAATTGGCGATGGCGCGCCAGCGCTCGATCATGCAGAAGCATTGGACCGGACTTGGCTTGTTCACGGCGATGGCGCTGGTGCCGGCCACCGAATTACTGGGCAAACCGATGTCGCTGCTGTGGCTCGCGCTCGGTGTGGCGGCGGGCATCGGCTACGGCATCTGGGGGCTGCGCCTGACGCGCTACGAGACCACGGGCGAGGGCTACTTCTTCACGCCCAACGCGCGGCTGGGGATTTTCATCGCGATGCTGTTCATCGCGCGCCTGCTGTACGTCGGCGTCGATCTGTACGCCAACCAGAACTCGGCCACGCCGCGCATGGCGTTCACGGACAGCCCGTTCACCATGCTTGGCCTCGGTGTGGTGGCGGGGTACTTCGCGACCATGTCGGCCGGCCTGCTGCGCTGGCGCCGCGCCCTCAAAAAAGCCGAGGACGCGGCCGCGCCGAAGCAGTGATCGCGGCCGATTCGAAGCTGTGATCGCGGCCGATTCGAAGATCAAGCGGGCGGTGAGATTGGCCTCATCCAGAAAATTCGCAGACAAAGAGCCGGTCGGGACGACGGCTTTGAAACTTACAATGCATCAATTGCCATTGTGGTTTCTTAGGCAATAGTTTGTCCAACATCAATATCTACGGCATCCCCAGCCGATAAAGTTTCCTCCTCGCATCCTCACCCGCAGCGCGCAAAGTCGCGTTTGCGGCGTCGAACCATGTCGAATGGAGACTATTAGATGGCCAATGCCTTGTACGGCGCAGCTGCCGCCTTGCTCAAGCTGCGCGATGACCCGCAGCACCATCGCCTGCTCACAATCGACTTCCCCCGCAGGGATGGCCCCGCCGATACCGTCATCCTGGTCAATAAACTCGTGGCGCGCGAGGAGGTGTCACGCGACTTTCAATTCGACGTCGAGCTTTTATCCGACAAGGCCAATATCCCGCTCAAGCAAGTCATGGGCAAGATGGTGACGATCTCGCTGGTGCGCGAGGACGGCAGCCTTCGCCACTTCAACGGCTATGTGTTTGAATTCCGCATGATCAAGGCCGATGGCGGCTTTGTCTATTACGGCATGGTGTTGCGGCCCTGGCTTGCCTTCACCACCCTGCGCGTAAACAGCATGTCCTTCCTCCATAAAAACGTGATCGGGATTACGGAAGCCACATTTGACCATTACCACGACCGCGACTGGAATACGCGTCTCCTACACAAGGATCCGCCTATCGTCTGTGCCAACCAGTACAACGAGTCCGACCACAACCACTTGCATCGGCGTTGGGAAGAATTGGGTCTATACACTTGGTACGAGCACCGCGCCGATGGCCATACCCTGTGGATCGGCGATGACAGCACCCGGTCGGCTTCCATCGATGCGGGATCGAAAAAAATTAACCCGGCCCAGATTCCGTTCAAAAGCAAATCCGGCTCGGTTGAGGACGACGCGATCCATTCCTGGCAGGCAGTGCGCGAGCTGGGCTCCGGCAAGACGACACTGACCAGCTTCGACTACAAAAATCCGCGCCCGCAATTCGCCTCCGCCGGCATGACGAACACGCAGGGAAAAGTCTGGCTTTACGAGCGTTACGAGAATGCCGGCGCGGATGGTTTCAAGACTTATAGAGAAGGATTGGCGCTGGCCGAATGCCGTATGGATGAGCACGAAGGGCGTGTCCAATATTTTGTGGCCGAAGGGGACAGCCGCTGGGCCCAAGCCGGGCGCGCCTTCAAGCTCGGTGGACACTTCAGCGCCGAGCCAGGGCAACGGCCGCGCGGCGAAATTGGCGCGGTACCGATACACAAACGCGCGTACCTGATTTTGTCGGTATTGCACACCGCCAGCAACAACTACCACGCGGGCCGCGCCGCCCCCTCGCACTACGATAACGTTTTCACTTGCATACGCCAGAGTATTCGCTGGCGTCCCGGGCGGGGATTCAACAGCGTCCCTTGCCTGGTATCGGGCATGCAAACGGCGACGGTGGTGGGACCTCCCGACTCGGAAATCCACACCGACAATTACGGCCGGGTGAAAGTGCAATTTCACTGGGACCGCCTGGGGAAGTTCGACGACGCCAGTTCTCCCTTCCTACGGGTTATGTCGAGCTGGGCTGGCAGCAACTTCGGTCACATCAGCTTGCCACGTGTTGGCCAGGAGGTCGCGATCGTTTTCCTAAATGGCAATGTCGACCACCCAATCATCATCGGCAGCGTCTACAACCATCACAATATGCCGCCCTGGCAATTGCCGGTCAACAGCACGCAAAGCGGCATTTTGACCCGCTCGACGAAGAAAGGCGACGGCTCGCACGCCAACGCCCTGCGCTTCGAAGACAAGAAGGACCATGAACAACTGTGGTTGCACGCCGAGAAGGACCAACTAACCGAAGTCGAGCACGACGAGGACAAGTGGGTTGGCAACGACCGCCGCAAAAACATCGACCGCGACGAGACCACCAACGTCAAGCGAGACCGCACCGAAACGGTCGGGCACGACGAAAAAATCAACGTTGGCAACAACCGCACCGAACGGGTCGACCACAACGAGGACATCGACATCGGCGGCGACCGCGGCGAGCATGTAGGCGGGAACGAAAAAGTCAGTATCGACGGCTACAAGAGCGAGACCATTCTGTTGGCCAAGGCACTGTCGATCGGCGCGGCCTATCAGACCA
Organism: Massilia glaciei; assembly: GCF_003011895.2. Lineage (GTDB taxonomy): Bacteria > Pseudomonadota > Gammaproteobacteria > Burkholderiales > Burkholderiaceae_D > Telluria_A > Telluria_A glaciei. The sequence continues at coordinate 37,346 of NZ_PXWF02000242.1, forward strand.
CGGTGGGCGGCCTCATGAACACGACCGTCGCGCTGACGCAGGCCGAGGAGGTCGGCATGTCGAAGACGGTCATCGTCGGCATGGAAAGCCTGCTCCAGGCCGGTAACGAGATCAAATTCGTCGTCGGCAGTTCCGTGATAACGATGACGGCAACGCGCATATCCCTTGTGGCCGACGAAATCATGATCGAGGGGCGCAAGAAGGTCGAAGTCCACGGCGACGACATCGACCACAACCCGGGATGACAATGGCACAGTCTGCTACAGCCGCGGTGCCGGCAACGCCGCCTGGGAAGGATACGGGCGCCCCAGAGTTTGCCGTGCCGAACCTGCTTTTCGATAACAGGACGCCGTTCTCGGCGGCGCAGTTTGATACCGTCGACCAGCACGACGGAGCCTTCCATGTGTTCGTGGCAAAGATCGGCTACACGATCGGGCCATGCGACCAGGACGGATGGGCAACGCTCAAGGTGCTCGACACGCCCGCCGAACTCAACACCCAAGACCGCCACCACGGCGACGATCCATCTGCAAGTGTGCTTGAGGAAAGTGACTTTGCCCCGTATAAGCCGCGCTGCGACGTGATCGTCAACGCAGTCGCGCATGTGCCCGACAAGAAGCCGGCGAAGGAGCTCCTGGTGCGACTTGCCGTCATGCCGAGCCTGGCAGGCGAGCCGGCACCGCCAGCGATCATCGACAAGACCCTGATGGTCTGCGGCGAACGTTGGTTCGTGAGGAAGACGGCTGTCACACGGCTATTGCATTGGCCCGTCAAAATCGGCACCCTTGGCCTTTTGCGGCCAAATCCCTGGCGCTTGTCGGCCGCGGCGCCAATGACAAGTGTGCCGGTTCGCTATGAACTCGCGCTCGGTGGCGAGTGCCGAATCGACAGCGATGATCGCGCCAGTAAGCGCGTGCCAGCCAAGCACCGCATTGGCCCCGCAACTCCCGCTGAACCCTGTGCCATCGCCCACGAAGCCTGCGAGACCAACCCGCTCGGCAAGGGATTTACGCGCAAGTGGTACCTCAAGGCGGCGGGGAAGTCGCGGCTTCCCGCGCCGCAAGTCGGGGCAGCTTTCCAGCTGTGCAATGCAAAATCCTTTTCCAAGGGCGCGCGCGGCGGAAAATTGGAGGAGCCGTCCGGCTTTGGCGTGATTGGCCGCGCGTGGCAACCACGCCGCGCATTGATCGGGAAGATCGAAGAAAAGAAGGACTGGGAAGCGGATGAAGTTCCCCGTTTGCCCGTCGATTTTGACTTTGGCTATTGGAACTGCGCGCCGCGCGACCAGCAGTGCGCCTACCTGGCCGGCGGGGAAAGGTTTTCGTTGGTGAACCTTTGCAGTCCAGACAGCCCATCGGCGCGAAAGAACCAAAGTGGCAATACGGTGCTGCGTTTCGCACTGCCGCAGCAAGCCGTGTTCGTGCTGGCAGTCAACCTGGCGGAAGAATTGACGGTGATGCCGCTTTCGCTCGACACGGTTGTCGTCAACCCCGAATCAAATCGACTCGACCTGGTCTGGCGCGGCTTTCTTCGGGCCGACGGCAACAATGTCTCCTCGCGCCTGATGCACATCACGCAAGCCGACCAACTGGCACGGCTGGACGAGTTGGTGCGACATCAATGGTCGGAAGCTGAAGCAGATGATAGCAAGGGCGAGTGAAAAATAATGGCCAACGAGACCGCCACCAAATCCAAACGCTTTTATTGCGTCAGCCTGACCCCGGATATTTGCAAGACGCCCATGGGGCCGGCCAACCCACCGATTCCCTACTCCGTGGTTGGCGAATTCGCCGATGCCACGAATGTATCGCCAAACGTCAAGTCGCGCAGCGAGCCGGTGATTTTGCATCAGCGCAGCATCATTCCGACCGTGAAAGGCGATGAGCCCGGAACGGCCGGCGGCATCAAGAGCGGCACCTGCGGCAAGCGGGTCGAGACCAAAACGGCGAGCAAGACCTATCACGGCAACGGCACGGCAACGGTGCAAGAAGGCTGTGAGGTTTGGATGAACAACCGCAACACGATCGGCAAGATCTATGAGCGGGGCGGCATGGCGCCCCGCACGCGGTTGCAACAGATTAGCGCGCTGATCGCCGAAAAGGCAGCCGAGGCCGGCGCGGAAGCGCGCGAAGCCGTCAAGGGCGCGGCCAAGGAATACAAGGACAACGTCTCGCCCTCGGTGCATCAATTTGGCGCCGAAGCAATGGACGCGGGTGGCAAGGTGATGCTGGGCAGTGGTGGGCTGGCCGCAGCGGGCGTGGCAGTCGGTTCCACCGTCGTAGGGGCCCCGGTGGCGGCGGCGATGGGGGTGGGCGCGGCGGCGGGTGGCACGGTTGGGGTTGTTGTGACCGCCGTAGGCGCCGCCACGGATGCCGGGGCGACGGTCATGGACCATTCAGCCGACTATATCTTGACGGGAAAGACACCCGACCCGATTGCGGCCGCCATGAACGCAGGGCAAGCCCTCGCTGCCGGTGCCTTGGGGAGGTACCGCGGCGTTGGCGAATGGCTGCGCAGGCGGCTTCCAAAACTCGGCAATCCGTTCAAGAAGAAAGCGCCGCCGGGGAAAAAATCGGCACCATCAGCAGCAGCACCACCACCACCGCCGCGCTCGCCGGATAAGCCAAAAGGCGGGAAAACCAGCAAGAAGAAAGATAAAAAATCCGATAAGCCTTCCAGTTGCTGCCCCAAGAATGCGGCGCCTGGCGGTAAGCCAGTATCGAGCCGTCACCCTGTTCATTTTGGGACCGGCGAGGAGGTCCTGTATCAGACCGACGTGGTCCTCGACGGACCAATCCCGCTCGATTGGACGCGTTGTTACCGGTCCGGATCGGAAACAGAGGACTGGGGATTATATGGCGCACGCTGGGCAACACCATACACAGCGAGCTTGGCCGTTGCCGGCAAAGGCATTGTGTATATCGATGACAGCGGACGCGCCCTGCGACTTCCCCCGCTGGCGGTTGCCGCCACATTCGACAGCCGCAAGGAAGGCTTTGCGTTGACGAGATTGAGCACGTCTGAATTTAAGTTGGTTTGGCGCGACGGCAGTACCGAGTCGTTCACGCGCGATGCAGCTGCGGATGTGGCGCTCCCGCATGGTTATGAGGGCGTCGATGCGATGCTCAGTCCGGGCATGCCCGAGCAGGCGGAACGCTACACCTTGCGGCGCAGTGCCGGGCGTGATGGGCGAGGCATCAGCGTTGAACGCTTTTCCCAGGCCGGGGCGGGAGAGCTTCTTCTGCGCGTACGAAGTGACGATGGCCAGGTGCTCGAAGCGATGCGCGACCGCATGGTTCATCCGAGCCGGTTTGCAGGCAACAGAGCGCCCGCTGTCCCGCCGCGTATCGGCCAGATCGACGAAGTGCGTGCCGATGGCACGCGAATCTGCCATGTGCGCTATGAATACCAAGTCGAGGTGATGGGTGCGCCCGCGCCGGAGGATCCTTTCGCCCAGCTGCCGGTTCGCCACAATCTGACACGACAGACCAATTTGGCCGGTGATTCCAGGACCTACGGTTACCGAGATCATTTGCTGTGCAGCTATACAAGCTACTCCGGCTTTGCCCACACGCTTGAATGGATCAGCCTTGCCGCCCTGCGTGAGCGCTGGAGTGGCACCGAATTGCCCGACACGGAATTGATTGAACGCTTTCCTGTGACGGTGGCTAACAGTTATCAGGCGCGAGCAGTGGCGACCGAGACCGCCGACGGCCTCGACGCGGTGCGCATCGCCTACCTTGATGCGGACACCACCCGCGTGACCGACGCCAACGGCGGCGTGCTCGAATACATCTTTGACGCCAATTGGCTGGCAGTTGATGTGCGCAGGATCGAAGCTGCGGGCGCCGCCGCGTCGCTGGGCCAACGCACCTGGGATCGCGACGGCATGCTGCTTGCGGAGATCGATGCCGTTGGCCGCGCAACACGTTATCAGTATGACGGAGCGGGCAACCTCACCAGCAGCACAGACGCGCTGGGACACGTCAATCGAATCGAATACGACGCGCATAACCAGCCAGTGTCCATTACCGACCCGCTAGGACACGTGACACGGTTTGAGTATGACGACGCTGGAAACCTAGTCAAGCGCACCGACGCGCTCGGCCATGTGACCAGCTACCGCTACGACCCGCAAGGGCGGATGATCGAGTTGCAGGATGCTAAAGGGGGTATCAAGCGGATCCGTTATGACCGCGCGGGACGTTTGAGCAGCTACTTCGATTGCTCGGGCTATAGCACTACGTATGACTACGATGCGGCGGGCCGCTTGACCGCTGTCGTCGACGCGCTCGACCAGGCAACTTGCTATGCCTATGATCGGGCCGGCCTCCTGACGGCGGTCACTCAAGCTGATGGGGCAAGAGAACAATTTGCCTACGATGCCGATGGCCGTTTGCTTGTTCATACCGACGCCGCATCCAACCAGACCCAGTATCGCTACAACGGACACGGTCTGCCAATCGAACGCATCGATGCGCTCGGCCACACACTGCAATACCGCTACGACCCCATTTTGCAACTTGTCGAACTTATCAACGGCAACGGGGAGAGCTACCGATTGTGCTACGACGCGGACGGCCGGCTCACGTCAGAGGTTGGCTTTGACGGGAAAGTCACGAACTATGCCTACGACAAAGGCGGGCAACTCGTCGGGACCGAGTGCGCTGGCCGCGCCAGCAGTTTGATACGTGACATGCTTGGACAACTGGTTGCAAAGCAAACCGGCGACGGCTTGCATCGATACGCCTATGACGCGCTCGGGCGCCTGACCGCAGTGGCGGCGCCACACGCGGAGCAGCGCTTTAACTACGACGCGTTGGGGCAGCTGATCGAGGAACGCAGCGCGTACTACTTGGGCGGGCTGTTGACGGGCGTGGCAGGTGGAAAGGATGCTGATGCGAGTTTCGTGATGACTCACGCCTACGACGAACTGGGCGACCGCATTCAGACGATCATGCCTAACGGCCGCCGCGTGGATGTGTTGCGCTATGGCTCGGGGCACTGGCACGGGACGCTGTGGCAAGGAGTAACGCTTGTCGATGTTGAGCGCGACAAATTGCATCGCGAAACGCTGCGCCGGATTGGCGTCGGACAAACAGTGTCAGCGCGGCGCAAGTACGATTCGCAATCTCGTATCTCGCGAATGACGTTGCGGCGAAATTGCGACACGGCTGAGCTACGCGACCGCAACTTTAAGTACGACGCCGTGGGCAATTTAATTGAAATTGCACATGGTTGGCCCGCGCCCAATATGACGGACGGCACGCTGAGTTACAGCTACGATGCGCTGGGGCAGCTACTTAGCTCAGTTCAGCCGGGCTTGACTGAAAAATTTTCTTTCGATCCGGCCGGGAATCTGCTTGACGTTGGTCCGACCTTGACCAATAACGTTCCGGTATCGCCGCCAACAACCGTCGCCACAACGCCAGTCATCAATAACTTGCTTAAGGATTATCAAGGCAATCACTATACGTATGATCCGCAAGGCAACGTCAGCAACAAGCACTTCGAGCATCTGAAAATTCCAACGCTAACACGCGATTTGGCCCTCAGTTATGACGCGGAGAACCGGTTAGTACGTGCAGTTCATACCAAGTCAGGAAACCGATACACAACAAGTTATTGTTATGACGCATTTAGTCGGCGTATCGCCAAGCAAGTTTCAGTCGAGAAATTGGCATGCCGAGAAAATAATACTGTCGCCCCCCTCAGCAACACTACAACACTGTTTTTCTGGGACGGGGACGTATTGGCGCAGGAATATAAAGGGCATAGAGCGATCACGTATTTGTATGAGCCCGATAGTTTTATACCGCTGTGCCAAATTGAGTCGATGGTGGTAGAGCCATTAGGTACTGCCGTCTATTCGGAAGGAAGCGCTGCGCCTACTAATAGCGCAACTCGATGTTTGAGCGAAGTCGCAAATTGGAGCTTCCCCTTAAGGAACGATGAAGTCGAAGCGGTCGCGTTGGCTGAGGAAGTCGAAAGGGAACATATAAGGTCGTGGGAGGCATGCAAGACTTTAGGTGAGAATGTGGCTGCGGATGACTGTATTCGTTATTACAACTGCGATCACTTGGGAACCCCGCGTGAACTGCTGGATGGAGCAGGACGTTTAGTTTGGAGCGCTAGGTATCAAATATGGGGGCGAGTACTACCACACGATTCATTATATCTAGACTCGAATTCGAATATTCGCGGGATCAATCAACCATTGCGATTTCAGGGACAGTACCATGATGATGAAACCGGACTGCATTACAACCGATATCGGTATTACGATCCAGATTCCGCGCGCTACGTTTCACAGGATCCCGTCGGTTTACTCGGCGGACTTAATAGCTATCAATATGCGTCTAACCCGACCACTTGGACTGATGCGCTTGGTTTGGCGCGGTCGAAAGGCGGATGTGATCCCTGTTGTGGGAAGGACCCAGCGGCAGAGGCACGTACATGGCAGGGCAAGGGCGATTACCCAGGTGTGGATCGCTACAAGAACACGGTGTTGAAACGAGGGACTACAGTCTATGCTTTGTACTCACCATTCCAAGGAAATAATGTTCCAAGTTATTTTACAAACTCAAAGACAATCATGACCGCCAAATGGAACCACAAGAAATTGCATGATCTATTGCAAGTCCAAAGTACATTGAGTGATCCGCACGCGAAGTTCCTTCCAAGGACGGCAGTACGGAAGTATAAACTTACTGCAGATATTTGCGTCGGATCTGGTAGGGCAACTCGTAATGGAAAGTATGGATCGGGCGGCGGTGAGCAGTATTTTGTATCGTTGAATGATAAAGGAAATTTTTTTCAGGGAGCCACAATTGGACTCAAATAAAATAAAAATCAACTTCGATGATGGCGCTGTATTGCTGGGAGGAATGCTGATTGGATGTAAAGGCTTCAAGATTTCCGATTTGAAAAATATGGATGGATTAGGGGCATGGAAGTGGTACAAGCAAAAAAAAATTGTATTCGCCAGACTAGATTCCCACTTTCAATGGGAAGGGTGGGATCTTGATTCGGTGATTTTGGATTTCGAAAACAGACAACTTCGGAAGATATTCTTCCCGTTTCGACCTACGCCAAACAGTTCTGGCTCAGTATCGGCGCATCCAATTTCACTTAAAATTGAAGAAGAATTAGTAAACAAGAAATTAATTAAGGAGGATAATTTTGAAAAAAAATACACGGCAAGATTCGGGGAAATCGCAATTCAATATGACATTCGCATGCTGACAATATCAATGCTAATGTTGTATGACATTTAATTAATCGCGAAGGATGTTCGAAAATTAGCCTGCCGACGGCACCAAGCAAGCTTTAGCCTTTTAGACACCGGGCTCATAATGAAAAGGAAACAGAGAAACAGGGGACGAGAAACAGAGAAACAGCGGACAGACCCCTGTTTCGCGGAAACGGACGTGTTACGCGCCGCGCATTCACGCCTCCAATATTTTCAAGGAACAGGGGTCTGTCCCCAATCCACCGCGGTGGATTGCCTTGGGGACGG
>NZ_PXWF02000243.1 GCF_003011895.2 Massilia glaciei
GCCGCGTGGTGCCTTGCGCGGCCGGCGCGGGTGCGGGCGCGGGCGGCGCGGCGCCAGGTTTGAGCGGGGCCATGGGCTTGAGCGCGCTGCGGCGCACCTGCTTGACCACCGCCTCGGGCGGGCGCGGCAGGCGCTGCCGCGGCTGCGCGAACAGCACCAGCAACTGGCGGTTGCGGTCGATGCCGGCCAGCGGCTGGCACAGCACGCGCCCGAACGCGCCGTTGGCGCTGCTCTCGACCTGCACCACCTTGGCCACCGCCAGCCCGGCCGGGTAGATCCCGTCCATGCCGGAGGTGACGAGCACGTCGCCGACCACGATGTCGGCGTCGGGCGCGACGAAGCGCAGGTCGAGGTAGCCCGAGCGCCCGCGCCCGTAGGCGACGCTGCGCAGGCCGTTGCGCAGCACCTGCACGGGTATGGCCTGTTCGCGGTCGGTCAGCAGGGTCACCTCGGAGGTGAACGGGAACACGCGCGTGATCTGGCCGACCACGCCGGCGTTGTCGATCACCGGCAGCCCCAGTTCGATGCCCTCGCGGGTGCCGCGGTCGAGCACCACGCGGCGCGTCGACGGGTCGCGCGCGTCGTACAGGATCTCGCCCATGATCGACTTGACGGGGATGTTCGCGCGCGCGCCCATGAGTTTGCGCAGGTGGGCGTTTTCGGCCAGCAGGAGCCGGGCCTGCTGCACCGCCTGGGCCGAGGCCACTTCGGCGCCCTTGAGGTCGCGCACCTCCTTTTGCAGCGCGGCCAGCGAGGAGAAATAGCTGCCGCCGAGCGCGATCGCGTCGCGCGGCATCAGGGCCGCCATCTGGAACGGGTAGAGGATGGTGCCGGCCCCGGTGCGCAGCGCCGCGAGCGCCTGCAGGCGGGCGTCGAGCATCAGCAGGGCGATCGAAATGCATGCGAACACCGTCACTTTGACCCGCGCCGGGGCGCCTTGCTTAAACAGGGGCGGGGGACTGTATTCCATGACTTCCAATACTCACACAAAGGGCCATGCGGGGCCGGCGGCGGCCCGGCGAGGTATGCGACACATGCGACACATGCGACGAGGCCGCCGCGCTTAGCGGCGACCAGGCCGGACCCGCGCCCGCGGGTCGGGCATTACTCGTACGAGAAGATCGAGCCGAGCTTGTCCATGCGCTCGAGCGCCATGCCCGAGCCGCGCACCACGCAGGTCAGCGGGTCTTCGGCGACCAGCACCGGCAGCCCGGTTTCCTCCATCAGCAGGCGGTCGAGGTCGCGCAGCAGCGCGCCGCCGCCGGTCAGCATCATGCCCTTTTCGGCGATGTCGGCGCCGAGCTCGGGCGGGGTCTGCTCGAGCGCGTTCTTGACGGCCGAAACGATGTTGTTGAGCGGGTCGGTCAGCGCCTCGAGGATCTCGTTGGACGAGATCGTGAACGAGCGCGGGATGCCCTCGGACAGGTTGCGGCCCTTGACCTCCATCTCCTTGACCTCGGAGCCCGGGAACGCCGAACCGATGCATTTCTTGATGGCCTCGGCGGTCTGCTCGCCGATCAGCATGCCGTAGTTGCGGCGGATGTAGTTGACGATGGCCTCGTCGAACTTGTCGCCGCCGACGCGGATGGAGCCCTTGTAGACCATGCCGCCGAGCGAGATGATGCCGACCTCGGTGGTGCCGCCGCCGATGTCGACCACCATCGAGCCGGTCGCCTCGGACACCGGCAGGCCGGCGCCGATCGCGGCGGCCATCGGCTCCTCGATCAGGTAGACCTGCGAGGCGCCGGCGCCGAGCGCCGATTCGCGGATCGCGCGCCGCTCGACCTGGGTCGAACCGCACGGCACGCAGATGATGATGCGCGGCGAGGGGCGAAGGAATTTGGAGTCGTGCACCATGCGGATGAACTGCTTGAGCATCTGTTCGGTGACGGTGAAGTCGGCGATCACGCCGTCCTTCATCGGGCGGATCGCCTCGATATTTCCCGGCACCTTGCCGAGCATCTGTTTGGCCTCCTTGCCGACAGCCTGAATCGTCTTTTTGCCGTTCGGGCCGCCCTCCTGGCGGATCGCGACGACCGACGGCTCGTCAAGGACGATGCCTTGGCCGCGCACGTAGATCAGGGTGTTTGCTGTGCCGAGGTCGATGGCGAGGTCAGAGGAAAAATAACTGCGTAAAAAACCAAACATGTGTGTCCTGAAGCGCTTGGGGGCGCGTAAACATTAATAGGGAACGGATTTCGCGCGCCTCGAATGGTGCGGCGCTGTCACTTTTATATGCTGCGGCGGACCGTATTCGGCGCCGACAACGCATTAGCCCGCCATTCTACCTTATAATTTGCGCCTTATATGCTGAAAAACCGTTCAATTGCGCGCTGTTGTGCACGGCCGGATCGGCGGCTTTCGGTCGGTTTTACCGGCTTTAGCGGGCCGTTATGCCGCGCTTGTGCCATCATTAGGCAAAATTCAACATTGTCCAACATACGTCCACCACACCCACACGCGGTCCGCGCCGCGCCAATGCCATGTCCCTCACACTTTCTGACGTAAAACGCATCGCCAAACTGGCCCAGCTCGAAATGGACGAGGCCAGCGCCGAGACCGCGCTGGGCGAACTCAATGGCATTTTCGCCCTGGCCGAACAGATGGCCGCGGTCGACACGACCGGCGTGGCGCCGCTGTCGCACCCGCTCGACGTGGTGCTCGGCACCCTGCCGCTGCGCCTGCGCGAGGACGTCGTGACCGAGTCGAACGCGCGCGAGGCCTACCAGGCGCCCGCGCCCAAGACCCAGGACGGCTTGTACCTGGTCCCGCAGGTCATCGAGTAATCCGCGCGCAAACCATCAAACCCGACACCGACATGCACACAAAGACCATCAAAGAGCTCTCCACGCTCCTGCACGCCAAACAGATCTCCGCCACCGAGCTGACGCGGCACTTCCTCGCGCGCGCCGGGGCCAGCGACCTGAACGCGTTCCTGCACATCGACCCGGCCCAAAGCCTGGCGCAGGCGGCCGCGGCCGACGCCCGCCTCGCCAATGGCGGCGCCGGCCCGCTGACGGGCATCCCGATCGCGCACAAGGACATTTTCGTCACGCGCGGCTGGCGTTCGACGGCCGGCTCCAACATGCTGGCCAATTACACCAGCCCGTTCGACGCCACCGTGGTCGAGCGCTTCGGCGCGGCCGGCATGGTCACGCTGGGCAAACTCAATTGCGACGAATTCGCGATGGGCTCGGCCAACGAGAACTCGGCCTTCGGGGCCGTCAAGAATCCGTGGGACAGGCTGGCCGTTCCGGGCGGCTCGTCGGGCGGCTCGGCCGCCGCGATCGCCGCCGGCCTCGCGCCGGCCGCCACCGCGACCGACACCGGCGGCTCGATCCGCCAGCCGGCCGCGTTTTGCGGAGTCACCGGGATCAAGCCGACCTACGGCCGGGTGTCGCGCTACGGCATGATCGCGTTCGCGTCCTCGCTCGACCAGGGCGGGCCGATCGCGCGCAGCGCCGAGGACTGCGCCATGCTGCTCGGCGAAATGGCCGGCTTCGACGCGCGCGACTCGACCTGCCTGACGGCCGAACAGGGCAATGTGCGCGAGGACTTCACGCGCGATCTGAACGTCCCGCTGACCGGCCTGCGCATCGGCGTGCCGAAGGAATACTTCGGCGAGGGCCTCGCGGCCGACGTCGAGCAGGCGGTGCGCGCCGCGCTCGACGAATTCGTCAAGCTGGGCGCGACGCTGGTCGACATCACGCTGCCCAAAACGGCGCTCTCGATCCCGGTGTATTACATCATCGCGCCGGCCGAGGCGTCGTCGAACCTGTCGCGCTTCGACGGGGTGCGCTACGGCCACCGCGCGGCCGAATACAAGGACCTGTCCGAGATGTACCGCAAGTCGCGCGCCGAGGGTTTCGGGCCCGAGGTGCAGCGCCGGATCATGGTCGGCACCTATGTGCTGTGCCACGGCTACTACGACGCCTACTACCTGCAGGCGCAAAAAATCCGGCGCCTGATCGCCGACGACTTCCAGGCCGCGCTGGGCGAAAAATGCGATGTCATCATGGGTCCGGTCGCGCCGACCGTGGCGTGGGATTTGGGCGCCAAGTCGAACGACCCGGTGGCCAACTACCTGGCCGACATCTTCACGCTCTCGACCAGCCTGGCCGGCCTGCCCGGCATGTCGGTCCCGTGCGGCTTCGGACAGGGCGCGGTCAACGGACGGCGTCCGGTCGGCCTGCAAATCATCGGCAATTATTTCAGCGAGGCGAAGCTGCTCGGGATCGCGCACCAGTACCAGCGGGTGACCGACTGGCACACCCGCGCGCCCGAGGGCGTCTGAGCACGCGGTCAAACCATTCACCGCGTCTGACAATATTTAAAAAGCGAGAACAGTATGCAATGGGAAGTCGTCATCGGTCTTGAGAACCACGTGCAGCTCACGACCAACTCCAAAATTTTCAGCGGCAGCGCGATCCGCTTCGGCGCCGAGCCGAACACCCAGGCCAGCCCGGTCGACCTGGCGCTGCCGGGCGTGCTGCCGGTGATGAACAAGGGCGCGGTCGAGCGCGCGATCCGCTTCGGCCTCGCGGTCGGCGCCAAGGTCTCGCCGCACTCGGTGTTCGCGCGCAAAAACTACTTTTATCCGGACCTGCCGAAGGGATACCAGATCAGCCAGTTCGCCGACCCGGTCGTCATCGGCGGCCAGCTCACGTTCGGTTTTGAAAAGGACGGCAAGTTCGAGACCAAGACCGTCAACCTGACCCGCGCCCACCTCGAGGAGGACGCCGGCAAGTCGCTGCACGAGGACTACGCGGGCATGACCGGGATCGACCTCAACCGCGCCGGCACGCCGCTGCTCGAAATCGTTTCCGAGCCCGAGATCCGCAGCGCCGCCGAGGCGGTCGCCTACGCCAAGGCGCTGCACTCGCTGGTGGTGTGGCTCGGCGTTTGCGACGGCAACATGCAGGAGGGTTCGTTCCGCTGCGACGTCAACGTGTCGGTGCGCCCGGCCGGCTCCACGGAGCTGGGAACCCGCTGCGAGATCAAGAACCTCAACTCGTTCCGCTTCATCGAAGAGGCGGTGCACGTCGAGGTGCGGCGCCAGATCGAACTGATCGAGGACGGCGGCAAGGTGGTCCAGGCCACGCGCCTGTACGACCCGGACCGCAAGGAGACGCGCGCGATGCGCAGCAAGGAGGACGCGCAGGATTACCGCTACTTCCCGGACCCCGACCTGCCGCCGCTGTTGATCTCGGAGGAGTGGATCGCGCGCGTCAAGGCCGACATGCCGGAACTGCCGGCCGCCATGCGCACGCGCTTCGTGTCGGACTACGGGCTGTCGGAGTACGATGCGCTGATCCTGACGTCGTCGCAAGCGATGGCGGCCTACTTCGAGGCCGTCGTCAGCAAGGCCGGCAAGGCCAACGCGAAGGCGGCCGCCAACTGGCTCATGGGCGACGTGGCGTCGACCCTGAACCGCGAGAACGTCGACATCGCCGACTCGCCGGTCGAGGCGTCGCAACTGGCGCTGCTGCTGGCGCGCATCGCCGACGGCACGATCTCCAACAAGATCGCCAAGGAGGTGTTCGCGGCGATGTGGGAGGCCAAGTCGGGCGACGAGCATGTCGCCGACGCGATCATCGACCAGAAGGGGCTGCGCCAGATCTCCGACAGCGGCGCGCTCGAGGCGATCGTCGACGAGGTGCTGGCCGCCAACGCCAAGTCGGTCGAGCAGTACCGCGCCGGCAAGGAGGCGGCGCTCAACGCGCTGATCGGACAGGCCATGAAGGCCTCGAAAGGCAAGGCCAACCCGGCCCAGCTGACCGAACTGCTGAAGAAGAAACTGGCTGCATGACCGCCAAGCCGCCCGGTGCGAACCGCGCGGCTTTTTTTTCGGGCCGGATCGGCAGCCTTCGATCCCGCGCGGCGGTTGGCGCCAGGGTGGCGGGGATGGCCCCGCGATGGCCCCTCGATGCTCCCTCGATGCTCCCTATTTGCCGGCTGCGGGAAAACCGGCGGCGGCGCGCCCCTGGCGCAGATCCGCGACCAGGCGCGCGAACAGGCCGCGCAATTGGGCGCTGCCGGTCAGCGTCAGGTGGTTGGAGTCGTAGTAGAACGGGCGGCCGTCGGCCGACAGGTAGCGGCAGGCCCGGTCGCACAGGACGGCGCCGCTGTGGTAGACGCGCAGGCCGTCGTCGTCGATCCTGCCGAGCAGGCCGATCAGGTCGGCATTGAAGGCAAGGTAGTCCTCGAGGTGCTGGACCGGCGGCGCGGCGCGCCCCTGCATGGCGTCCCACAGCGCCTGCGGAATATGCGCCGGCCAGGTCGGCACCGGCATGATCAGCGCGACCCGCACCCCGTCCCTGCGCGCCAGCGCCAGCACCTGTTCGAGCTTGAAATCGACGCGCGGCGAAAAATGGAGCACGATCGTGTCGACCGCATGCGCGCGCGCCTCGGCGAGCACCGCCTCCGGGTCCATCCCGTTCGAAAACAGCGGGTTATTCTCGGCGATCAGGCGCAGCGAGGCGTTGCGCGCCTGGGCCGCCGCGGCCAGGCCGTCCTTGATCGCATCGGCATGGCTGTTACCGACCAGCAGCAGGCGATGCGACGGCCGCGCGATCGGGCGCGTCAGTTCGCACGAGCGCGCCCGCGGCGCCAGCAGGTTGTTCAGTTTGCCGCAGCGGAAAACGCCGCGGTCGGCGTAGGCGTCGAGCACGCGCAGTTCGCGCTCCGGCGTGAGCGCCTTTTGCGCCAGGCCGCCGCCGACGGCGATGCCGAGCACGGCCAGGGCCGAGAACAAGGCCAGGCGCGGCGTGGCGCGCCCGGCCGTGCGCAGCGGCAGCTCGACACACCGGTAGAGCAAGGCGGAGGCGGCGGCGACGAGCAGCGCCAGCGCCGCCAGCTGCGGCGCCGAACCGGCTTTGAGCACGGTGCCCGCGAACGGCTGGTAGAGGAACAGGACGATCACCGGAAAATGCGCCAGGTAGATCGAATACGAGTAGCGGCCGAGCCGTTCGAAGACGGTCGCGGCGCCGCTGCGCTCGAGCGGCGCCGGGAGCCCGCATGCCAGCACCGTGGCGCAGGCGATGGCGATCAGCAGCGCCCCCAGGCCGGGGTGGCCGGCGCGGAAGCCCAGGCCCCCGCTGCCGGGCGCGGCGAGCGCGATGCAGGCCAGCGCCAGCAGCGCGGCGGCGCCGAGCCAGCGCCGCCGCGCCGCGGCCGGCGCCGGCCGGTAGACGAATTTGGCGACCCCGTAGCCAAGCAAAAACTCCCACAGGCGGCACGGCATCCAGTAGAACGCGGTCTTGGGCGAACTGCCGAGCGCGATGAAGCACAGCAGGGCCGAGCCGAGCAGGATCAGGGTGAAGCCGCCCCTGGCCTTGTGGAAGATCCAGGCCAACAACGGCACCGCCGCGTAGAACTGGATTTCGACCCCGAGCGACCACAGGTGCAACAGCGGCCTGAGCAGGGACTTGTCGAAGTACGACTCGTCCATCCAGAAACCGATGTTCGACGCGAACGGCACGGCAAACCAGGCTTGCGTGGCGATCTGGGCGTGTTCGTTCGGGATCGTGACGAACAGCGCGGCGGCCAGGGTCGCGCCGATCACCGCGAAATAGGCGGGCAGCAGCCGTGTGGCGCGCCTGATGAAGAAATCGCGTTTGCGCAGCGGGTCGTAGATCGTGGCCATCAGATAGCCGCTGATGACGAAGAACACGTCGACGCCCAAAAACCCGCCCTCGAAGCCGCCGACACCGAGGTGGAACAGCACGACCAGCGCCACCGCGACGCCGCGCAGCACCTGTATGTCCTTCCGATACGCCATCCTAGTCCCTTGCGAGCGTCGCCAGTCAGCCCCTGCCGGCCAGGTCCGGGTCCGGCTCCGGCTCCGGCTCCAGGTCCAGGTCCAGGGCCACAATACCGCCTGGCCCGCCGCCGGTCAAGGCCGCCCGCGCCGGCTCACGCCGATTCGACGCCATAGCGGGCGCGGTAGGCCGCGACGGCGTCGGTGTGCTTGGCCAGTTCCGGATCGGCGCCCGGCCCCGACAGGTAGCCGAACAAATCCTCGAGATTGCCGATCGAGATCACCGGGATGTTGAACTCGCGGCCGACCTCCTGCACCGCCGAACTGGCCGACAGCGCGCCGTCCTTGCCCGAGCGCTCCATGCGGTCGAGCGCGATCAGCACCGCGCACGGCTCGGCGCCGGCGGCGCGGATCATGTCGACCGATTCGCGCACCGAGGTGCCGGCCGAGATCACGTCGTCGATGATGACCACCTTGCCGCGCAGTTTGGCGCCGACGATGGTGCCGCCCTCGCCGTGGTCCTTGGCCTCCTTGCGGTTGAAGGCGAACGAGGTGTTGCGGCCCTTGCCGGCGAGCGCGACGGCGGTGGCCGAGGCCAGCGTGATGCCCTTGTAGGCCGGCCCGAACAGCATGTCGAATTCGACCCCCGAGTCGAGCAGGGTCTGCGCGTAGAACTGGGCCAGTTGGGCCAGCGTGGCGCCCTCGTGGAACAGGCCAGCGTTGAAGAAGTACGGCGACTGGCGCCCGGCCTTGGTCGTGAACTCGCCGAAGCGCAACACGCCCGCCGACACTGAAAACGCGATAAACTGTTGGCGCAAATTGTTCACGATGACCCCCGTTGTCTGACACATGGTTTGAATAGCCCGTATTTTAATCCGCCCCGCCACTTCCCCCTGGATCTATGCCTAAAATTATTTCAGCGAACCTCAACGGAATCCGCTCCGCGCACAAAAAGGGCTTCTTCAACTGGATGGCCACCCAAACGGCCGATTTCATCTGCGTCCAGGAGCTCAAAGCCCAGCTGCCCGACATGACCGAGGAATTCCTGGCCCCCGGCGGCTACCACGGCCATTTCCACTACGCCGAGAAAAAAGGCTATTCGGGCACCGGCATCTACAGCCGCGTCAAACCGGACGCGGTGCGCACCGGTTTCGGCAGCCCCGAATTCGACGCCGAGGGGCGCTACGTGCGCTGCGATTTCGGCAATCTGACCGTCATTTCGGTGTACTGCCCGTCCGGTTCGTCCTCGCCCGAGCGCCAGGAGGCCAAGTTCCGTTTCATGGAGCTGTTCCTGCCGCACCTGCTCGAGCTCAAGGCCGAGGGCCGCGAGGTGGTCATCTGCGGCGACTGGAACATCGCGCACCAGGAGATCGACCTGAAGAACTACAAGGGCAACAAGAAAAATTCGGGATTTTTGCCCGAGGAGCGCGCCTGGCTGACCCGCGTTTTCGACGAAGTCGGCTTGGTCGACGTCCACCGCGGCATCGACAAGCGCCCCGAGCAATACACCTGGTGGAGCAACCGCGGCCAGGCCTACGCGAAGAACGTCGGATGGCGCATCGACTACCACGTCGCCACGCCCGGCATCGCGGCGCAGGCCCGGACGGTGGCGGTCTACAAGGACGAGCGTTTCTCCGACCACGCGCCTTTGATCATCGACTACACGGTCTGAACCAGACGTAAGCAGACGCTCTAAGCGCCGCCGAGCCGGCGCGCGCTTTCAAAAAAGCGCGGCTGGCCCGTGAGCGGATCGGTGAACCCGATCGAGCGCGCCAGCAGCTGCAGGGGCCGCGTGAAATCGTCGCCCTTGCACGGCAGCGCCAGCGGATAAAAAGCATCGTTGATGATCGGCGCGCCCAGCGCCGACATGTGCACGCGCAGCTGGTGCTGGCGCCCCGTGTGCGGGCGCAGCCGGTACAGCACGGCCTCCCCGCGCGCCTCGATGGCCTCGATCAGGGTCTCCGAATTGGGCTCCCCCTCCACCTCGCGCATGCGGAAGAACGGCGTGCCCTCGACCATCCGGCTGCGGCGCACGTGCGGCAGCGAAACGCCCGCCAGCGGCGCGGCCAGCGCCTCGTAGACCTTGCCGATCTCGCGCTTCTGGAACAGCGACTGGTAGACGCCCCGGCTGGCCGGATTGTGCGAAAAGATCAGCACCCCGGCGGTCTCGCGGTCGAGACGGTGGATCGGGGTCAGGTGGGCCAGGCCGGTGCTTTTCTTGAGCCGCACCAGCGCGCTCTGGTGCAGGAAGCGGCCCGACGGTATGACCGGCAAAAAATGTGGCTTGTCGACCACCAGCAGGTGCTCGTCGCGGTACAGGATCTCGACCTCGAACGGGATCGGCGTCTCAAACGCGAGCTCGCGGTAGTACCAGATGCGCGCGCCGCGCCGCACCGGGCTGCCCGGTCCGAGCGGCTTGCCCGCGCCGTCGACGACGTCGCCGCGCGCCATGCGCGCGCGCCACGCCTCGGCGTCGACATCGGGAAAGCGCTCGACCAGGAAAGCGAGCATGCCGTCCCACCGGCCGTCGGGCAGCCACAGATAGCTCGGCGCCACGCCGTCGCGCGGCGCCAGCGGCACCACCGCGTTGGCCTCGGCCTGCCTGCCCATGCGCGCGCCGGCTACCTGGCCGCGGCGGGCGCGCCGCGGTACGGCGGCAGGCGCGCCGGCGTGGTGCCCTTGGCGCGCGCGTACAGCGGCAGCAGCACGTTCATGTGCTGGTTCATGATGGCGATCCGCTCTTTGCCGCCCGGATGGGTGGACATCCAAGCCGGCGGCTGGCCCTTGTTGAGCGATGCCATTTTTTTCCACAGCACGATCCCGGCGCGCGGATCGAAGCCGGCGCGCGCGGCCAGGTCGAGCCCGATCAGGTCGGACTCGCGCTCGTCGTCGCGCGAGAATTTGAGCGAGGCCGCCTGCGAGCCATACTGCGCGATCGTGTCGGTGACCCGCGGATCGATGCCGAACCATGCCGAGGCGCCGGCGCCGGCCAGGCGCGCCAGCACCGAGGTGCCGGTCGATTTGAGCATCTGCCCGCGGCTGTGCTCGCGCAGCGCGTGCGCCACCTCGTGCCCCATGATCGCGGCGACCTCGTCGTCGGTCAGTTTGAGCGTGGTCAGGATGCCGCTGAAGAAGCCGATGCGCCCGCCCGGCATGCAGAAGGCGTTGACCTGCTTCGAGTTGAACAGGTTGACCTCCCACTTCCATTGGGCGGCGTCCGGATTCCAGCGGCTCGCGTAGGGCATCATGCGCGCGGCGATCGCGCGCAGGCGCCGCACCTGGGGATGGTCGTCGGGCACCAGCGCGCCGGCTTGCTCGGCCTTTTGCAACATGCCCGCGTATTGCAGGCTCGCCTCGTGGTCGATCTTCTCCTTCGACGCCAGCTTGTAGTATCCCGGGATCGGTTTGACCTCGATGCCGTCCTGCACCACCACCTGCGCGTCCTTCGCCGCGGCGACGCTGGTGAACACGCTCAGGGACACAACGAGGGCGATTTTTTTGATTTTCATGGGGTTCAAGCTCCAAAATTCCGTTTTAACAACATCATCATGGCAGCAATCGCGCCGTTTGCGCACACGCCTCGCAAACCGGTCAGGACGCGAGCGCCTTTTTGCGCAAACGGAACACCGCGAGGCTGCCGCGCAGGTTCGGCAGGAACGCGACCGGCGCGCCATCGGCCAGCGCCACCCGCTCGAGTACTTCGAGCCCGCATTCGGCGGCCAGTTCCTCGAAATCGTAAATGGTCGCGCAGCGCACGTTGGGCGTGTCGTACCACTGGTAGGGCAGCGTTTTGGACACCGGCATGCGGCCCCGCAGCAGCGCGACCCGGTGCGGCCAGTAGGCGAAATTGGGGAACGAGACGATCGCCTCGGCGCCGACGCGCACGATGTCGCGCAGCAGCGGCTCGACGTGCTTCATCATCTGCAGCGACGATAGGCACAGCACGGTGTCGAAGGAGTTGTCGCTAAACAGCGCCAGCCCCTTCTCCATGTCCTGCTGGATCACGTTGATGCCGCGCCTGGTGCTTTCCAACAGCTTGTCGTCGGCGATCTCGATGCCGTAGCCGCTGCAGCCCTTGCCGCTTTGCAGGTAGCGCAGCATGGCGCCGTCGCCGCAGCCGACGTCGAGCACGTGCGCGTTGTCGGGCACCCAGTGGGCGATGAAGGCGAGGTCGGCGCGCAGCCGGCTGAGGTCTTCGAAATTCATGCTTGCTCCTTGCCCGGGGTGGCGTCCCAGATCCGCTGGTAGTAGGCGCGCACCATGTTCATGTAGCGCGCGTCCTCGAGCAGAAAGGCGTCGTGGCCGTGCGGGGCGTCGATTTCGGCGTAGGTCACGCGGCGCCGGTTGCTCACCAAGGCCTGCACGATCTCGCGGCTGCGCTCGGGCGCGAAGCGCCAGTCGGTCGAGAACGAGGCGACGAAGAACTCGGCCTCGGTGTTGGCCAGCGCCGCCTTGAGGTCGCCGTCGAAGGCGCGCGCCGGGTCGAAATAGTCGAGCGCCTTGGTGATCAGGAGGTAGGTGTTGGCGTCGAAGTACTCCGAGAATTTGTCGCCCTGGTAGCGCAGGTAGGACTCGATCTCGAAATCGATCCCGAAGTCGAACTTGTAGTCGGCCGTGGCGGCCGCGTTGCGCAGCTTGCGGCCGAATTTCTCGGCCATGTCGTCATTCGACAGGTAGGTGATGTGGCCGACCATGCGCGCCACCCGCAGCCCGTTTTTTGGCACCACGCCGTGCGCGTAGAAGTCGCCGCCGCGGTAGTCGGGGTCCGACAGGATGGCCTGGCGCGCGACGTCGTTGAAGGCGATGTTCTGGGCCGACAGCTTGGGGGTCGAGGCGATCACCATGCAGTGGCGCAGCCGCGCCGGGTACATCATGCTCCAAGCCAGCGCCTGCATGCCGCCGAGCGAGCCTCCCATGACGGCGGCGAATTGTTCGATCCCGAGCGCGTCGGCCAGCCGCGCCTGCGCCGCCACCCAGTCCTCGACCGTCACCACCGGGAACGCCGCGCCGTAGGGATTGCCGGTCGCCGGGTTCCGGTGCATCGGCCCGGTCGAGCCGAAGCACGAGCCGAGGTTGTTGACGCCGATAACGAAGAAGCGCTCGGTGTCGAGCGGCTTGCCCGGGCCGACCATGTTGTTCCACCAGCCGACGCTTTTCGGGTCGCCCACGTACATGCCGGCCACGTGGTGCGAGGCGTTGAGCGCGTGGCACACCAGCACCGCGTTGGAACGCTCGGCGTTGAGGGTGCCGTAGGTCTCGTAGACGAGCGTGTAGTCGGCCAGCTGCGCGCCGCTTTGCAGCTTGAGCGGCGCGGCGAAGTGCATCGATTGGGGTGAGACGATTCCGATGGAGGACATGGGGTTGTGCGTCATTGCGCTTCTGCTTCTGTATAGGATGTGGTGTGAGGGGGCGGCCCGCAGGGGCCGCCGGCCGGGCCGCCCGTGGTGCGCATGCCGGCTAGCCGATCCGCAGCTGCTCGACCGCCTCGGCGATCGCGCCCGGTTCGCAGGTGCGCATGATCTTGCGCGTCTGCGCCATGATCGCGCCGAGGTCGCTGTTGAGGATCTCCTGCTTGACCGACAGCAGCTGCGCCGGATGCATCGAGAACTCGCGCAGCCCCATCCCCAGCAGCAGGCGGGTGAGCTTGGTGTCGCCCGCCATCTCGCCGCACACGGCGACGTCGATGCCGGCTTTTTTGCCGGCCGCGATGGTCATCGCGATCAGCTGCAGCACGGCCGGGTGGAGCGGGTCGTACAGGTGCGCCACCTCGTAGTCGACGCGGTCGATCGCGAGCGTGTACTGGATCAGGTCGTTGGTGCCGATCGACAGGAAGTCCATGCGCTTGACGAACATCGGCAGCGACAGCGCGGCGGCCGGGATCTCGATCATGGCGCCGACCTCGATGCCGGTGTCGTACTTGACGCCGGCCTCGCGCAGCTGCGCCTTGGCCTGCTCGATCATGGCCAGCGACTGGTCGATCTCGAACGCGTGCGCGAGCATCGGAATGAGCATGCGCACCTTGCCGAAGGCCGAGGCGCGCAGGATCGCGCGCAACTGGGTCAGGAACAGCGCCGGCTCGGCCAGGCAGTAGCGGATCGCGCGCAGCCCGAGCGCCGGGTTGAGCGCCGTGTGCTCGGCCTGGTCGAGCGGCTTGTCGGCGCCGATGTCGAGCGTGCGGATGGTCACCGGGCGCCCCTTCATGGCCAGCACGGCCTTCTTGTACTGCTCGAACTGCTCGTCCTCGGTCGGGATCTTGTGCGCGTGCCCGGCCCGCCCCATGAACAGGAATTCGGAGCGGAACAGGCCCACGCCCTGGGCCCCGGCCTCGAGCGCGCCCGGGCAGTCGTCGGGCAGCTCGATGTTGGCCAGCAACGTCACCGCGGTGCCGTCGCGCGTGACGGCCGGGGTCTTTTTGAGCTTGAGCAGCTTCTTGCGCGCCTTGAGCATGAGCGCCTGGCGCGCGCGGTACTGCTCGAGCACCAGCGGGCTCGGATTGGCGATCACCACCCCGGCGTCGCCGTCGATGATGACCCAGTCGTCCTGTTCGACCAGGCTCGAGGCCTGCGACATGCCGACCGCCGCCGGGATGTCGAGGCTGCGCGCGACGATCGCGGTGTGCGAGTTCTGGCCGCCGACGTCGGTGACGAAGCCGATGAACGAGCGGTCGCGGAACTGCAGCATGTCGGCCGGCGAGATGTCGTGCGCGACCACGATCATGGGTGGCTGGTACTCGCCCTCCGACAGCGGCGGCGGCACCAGTTGCGCGCTGCCCATGAGGACCTTGAGCACGCGCTCGGCGACCTGCTGGATGTCGGCCTTGCGCTCGCGCAGGTAGGCGTCCTCGATCTCGTCGAACTGGGCCGAGAGCTCGTCGATCTGCGTCACCAGCGCCCATTCGGCGTTGTAGTGGCGGGTGCGGATGATGTCGAGCGGCGCCTCCGAGATCATCGGGTCCGACAGGATCAGCGCGTGCACGTCGATGAAGGCGCCCAGCTCGGTCGGCGCGTCCTTGGGCAGGTCGGTCCACAGCGCCTGCAGCCCGCGGTGCACCTCGGCGATCGCCTCCTGCAGGCGGCGCACCTCGGCCTCCATGTGCTCCTCGGCCACGAGGTAGTGCTTGACGTCGAGCGCGGCCGGCGTGAGCAGGTGCGCCCGGCCGATCGCGATGCCGCGCGAGACGGGAATGCCATGAAGCGTGAATGATGCCATCGGTGGTCCTGGGTATGGGCGGCTCGGGCCCGGATCGCGCAACGCCGGTCGCGGCTCTGGCCGCAGCTCCGGCATTACTCGCCTTCGCCGAACTTGTCGTTGATCAGTCCGGCCAGCGCGTCGACGCAGGCCTGTTCGTCGGCGCCGTCGGCCTCGAGCACCACCTTGGCGCCCTTGCCGGCGGCCAGCATCATCACGCCCATGATCGACTTGGCGTTGATGCGCCGCCCGTTGCGCGTGAGCCATACCTCGCTCTGGTACTTGGCGGCCAGCTGGGTGAATTTGGCGGAGGCGCGGGCGTGCAGGCCCAGCTTGTTGATAATCTCAAGTTCTTGTCGAATCATATTGTTTTAGTCCCACTGTCCCAGCCGTTGCTCCCACCCGAAAGGCGCCTTTGCCGGCCGCCCCGCCTTGCGCTGCTACCCCGGTCCCACCCTGATCCTGTTGTCGACCCGCACCGCGCCGCCCTGCCCGCCCGCCAGCGCCATCTCGACCACCACGTCGAGCGTGTCGCGCCGGTAGGTGATCGCGCGCAGCAGCATCGGCAGGCTGATGCCGGCGATGACCTCGACCCGTCCGGCGTCGGCCAGGCAGTTGCAGCAGTTGGCCGGCGTGCCGCCCTTGATGTCGGTGATCACCAGCACCCCGCCGCCCTCGTCGAGGCGCGCGATCGCCGCGCGCGCGAGCGCCTGCACCTCGGCCAGGTCCTGGTCGGCCGTGACGTCGATCGCCTCGAAGCGCTCGGTCGGCGCGCGGAACACGTGCGCCACCGCGGCGATGAACGCCTGGCCCAGCGGTGCGTGCGTCATCAGCAAGATGCCCACCATGTCATTGCCCCGCGGCCTGCGCGGCCCCGGCCTCGAGCGCGTCGATGAACATCGCGGCCACGTCGAAGCCGGCCTGCTCGGCGATCTCCTGGAAGCAGGTCGGGCTCGTCACGTTGACCTCGGTCAGGCAATCGCCGATCACATCCAATCCTACCAGCAACAGCCCGCGCGCCGCCAGTAGCGGGCCGAGCGTTTCGGCGATTTCGAGGTCGCGCGCGCCCAGGGGCTGCGCCACGCCGACCCCGCCGGCGGCCAGGTTGCCGCGCACCTCGTCGCCCTGCGGGATGCGCGCGAGCGAGAACGGCACCGGCTTGCCGCCGATGACGAGGATGCGCTTGTCGCCGGCGGCGATGGCGGGGATGAATTTTTGCGCCATGATCGACTGGGCGCCGTTGAGGCTGAGCGTCTCGATGACCGAGCCGAGGTTCATGCCGTTGTCGGTGATGCGGAAAATGCCGGCCCCGCCCATGCCGTCGAGCGGCTTGAAGATCACGTCGCCGTGGGCCGCGTGGAACTGGCGCAGGCGCGCCATGTCGGACGTGACCAGGGTCGGCGAGGTGAACGCGCTGAACTCGGCGATGGCGAGTTTTTCGTTGTGGTCGCGGATCGCCGACGGCTTGTTGAACACGCGCGCGCCCTGGCGTTCGGCCAGTTCGAGCAGGTAGGTCGCGTACACGTACTCCATGTCGAACGGCGGATCCTTGCGCACCAGGACGGCGTCGAACTCGGACAGGCGCGCCTCGATCTTGGGGCTGGCGCGGAACCAGTCGTCGGCCTCGCCGGTGAGGTTGATGCGCGCCACGGCGGCCGTGACGACACCCTCCTCGAGCGCCATGTCGCGCTGCTCGAAGGCGTAGATCGCGTGGCCGCGCCGGTCGGCCTCGCGCATCATCGCGTAGGTCGTGTCCTTGTAGGTCTTGAAGCCGGCCAGCGGATCGGCAAGGAAAGCGATTTTCATGGGCGAATCCATTCGGGTTAATGCCTGATTTTAGCCGGAAACGCCGTTATTTGCCGGGCTCTGCCGCAGGCGGAGCCGCCCCCGGCCCGGCCAGGGGCCGCGGCCGGCCGCTTTTTGGCCGCTTTTTGGCCGCTTTTTGGCCGCCGTCAGTAGACTTCGGGGTTCGGATCGGTGCGTTCGAGCTCGAGCGACGCCGCCAGCAGGCCCAGCCGCGCGACCACGCCGTACACGTAGAATCGGTTGGGTGTGGAGGCGCCCGGCTTGGCCTTCATGTCGGGCACCGCGTGCTGCTGCGCGAACGCGAGCGGCACGAACTGCGAGCCCGGCGCGTTGAGGTTCTGGTCGACCCCGCGCTCGGCGTGCACCCGGTAGAAACCGCCGATCACGTAGCGGTCGATCATGGTCACGACCGGCTCGGCCACGGCGTCCTTGATGGTTTCGAAGGTCGGCACGCCCTCCTGGATGATGACGTCGTTGATGACCACGCCGTCCTTGACCACCGACAGCTTGTTGCGCTGCTTGCTCGTCAGTTCACGCACGTCGTTGGCGTCCTTGACCGTCATGATGCCCATGCCGTAGGTGCCGGCGTCGGGCTTGACGATCACGAACGGCTTCTCCTTGATGCCGTACTCCTTGTATTTTTTGCGGATCTTGGCCAGCAGCATCGACACATTGTCGGCCAGGCATTCGGAGCCGTTGTCCTCCTGGAAGTTGACCTCGCCGCACTTGGCGTGGAAGGGGTTGACCATCCACGGGTCGACGTCGATCAGCTTGCCGAACTTTTTGGCCACCTCGTCGTAGGCGGCCAGGTGGTTGCTCTTGCGCCGGATGGCCCAGCCCGCGTGCAGCGGCGGCAGCAGCGACTGCTCGTGGATGTTCTCGAGGATGGCCGGGACGCCGGCCGACAGGTCGTTGTTGAGCAAAATGGTGCAGGGGTCGAAATCCTTGAGGCCGACGCGGCGCCCGTTGCTTGACCGCACCAGCGGCTCGATCACGAGCATATTGCCGTCGGGCAGCGCCAGCGGCGTCGGCTCGGTGATCTCGGGGTTGAGCGTGCCGAGCCGCACGTGCAGGCCCGTCTGGCGGAAGATCTGCATCATGCGCGCCACGTTTTGCAGGTAGAACGGGTTGCGCGTGTGGGTCTCGGGGATCAGCAGCAGGTTGCGCGCGTCGGGGCAGTATTTGTCGATCGCGGCCATGGCGGCCTGCACCGCGAGTGGCAGCATTTCCGGGGCAAGGTTGTTGAAACCGCCAGGAAACAGGTTGGTGTCGACGGGCGCGAGCTTGTAGCCGGCGTTGCGCAGGTCGACCGAGCAGTAGAACGGCGGCGTGTGCTCCTGCCACTCCATGCGGAACCAGCGCTCAATGGCGGGGGTGGCCGCCAGGATTTTTTTTTCGAGGTCGAGCAGCGGGCCAGTCAGGGCCGTGACGAGGTGGGGAACCATGGGGTGCGTCCTTCAGGCTTCTTGGTTGTGAAAACCGTAAATCGGGGCGGAACCCCTATTTTAAAGGTCCTGGCCCGATATCAAGGAAAAAGCCACAAAGAAGCCACGAAGAAGCCACGAAGAAGCCACGAAGAAGCAACGAAAAAGCCACGAAGAAGCAAGCAAAAAAGGCGCCCCGGGGGGCGCCTTTCGTGGTCCGCCTGCGCGGGCCGGTGTTGCGGATGGATCAGGAGTGGTAGGCGGACTCGCCGTGGCTCGTGATGTCGAGGCCTTCGCGCTCCTCTTCCTCGGGCACGCGCAGGCCGACCACGAGGTCCACCAGCTTGTAGGCGATGAACGAGACCACGGCCGACCAGATGATCGTGGTGCCGACCGCCTGGGTCTGGATCCAGAGCTGGCCGCCGATCGAGTAGCTGGTGTTCATCGCGTTGGTGGTGTAATCCCACACGCCCTGACCGCCCAGCTCGGGCGAGGCGAACACGGCCGTCAAGAGGGCGCCGAGGATGCCGCCGACGCCATGCACGCCGAACACGTCGAGCGAATCGTCGGCGCCGAGCAGGCGCTTGAGGCCGTTGACGCCCCACAGGCAGACGATGCCGGCCAGCAGGCCGATGACGAGCGCGCCCATCGGGCCGACGAAACCGCAGGCCGGGGTGATGGCGACCAGGCCGGCAACCGCGCCGGAGGCGCCGCCGAGCATCGACGGCTTGCCCTTGGCGATCCACTCGCCGAACACCCACGACACGGTGGCGGCGGCGGTGGCGAGCAAGGTGTTGACGAAGGCCAGCGCGGCGACGTCGCCCGCTTCGAGCGCCGAGCCGGCGTTGAAGCCGAACCAGCCGACCCACAGCATCGAGGCGCCGATCATGGTCATGGTCAGCGAGTGCGGGGCCATCGATTCGCGGCCGTAGCCGACGCGTTTGCCGATCATGTAGGCACCGACCAGGCCGGCGACGGCGGCGTTGATGTGCACCACGGTGCCGCCGGCGAAGTCGAGCGCGCCCTTTTGCCAGAGCCAGCCGGCCTTGACGGTTTCGGTGGCGAGCGCGGCGGCGTCGGTGATGGCGTCGGGACCGGTCCAGAACCAGACCATGTGGGCGATCGGCAGGTAGCCGAAGGTGAACCACAACACCACGAACAGCAGCACGGCGGTGAACTTGGCGCGCTCGGCGAAGGCGCCGACGATCAGTGCGCAGGTGATGGCCGCGAACGTGCCCTGGAACGCGACGAACACGAACTCGGGGATGACCACGCCCTTGCTGAAGGTGGCGGCGGCGGCGAAGGTGGCCGTCTGCGGATCCCAGATGCCGTTCAGGAAGGCGCGTGAAAGGCCGCCGAAGAAGGCGTTGTTCTCAGTGAAGGCGACCGAGTAGCCGTAGATGCTCCACAACACGATCACGACCGCGAAGATCATGAACACCTGCAGCAGCACCGACAGCATGTTCTTGGAGCGGACCAGGCCGCCGTAGAACAGGGCCAGGCCCGGGATCGCCATCATGACGACCAAGATGGTGGCGACGAACATCCAGGCGATGTCGCCCTTGTTGGCGGTCGGCTTGGCCGGCGCGGCGGCCGCTTCGGCCGGGACCGGCACGACGGCGGCGAGCGCCGCCGGCGCGTCGGCCGGGACCGCCACTGCGGCCGGGGCGGCGTCGGTGGACGCCGGCGCCACGGCGCTGGCGGCCGCTTCAGGCGCGGGCGCGGTTTGGGCGGCCACCGGCATCACGGCGCCGACGGCCAGGGCCACTGCGAGCCCGGCGAGCCATTTTGTTATAGCTTTTTTCATGTGGATTCCCTCTTAGAGTGCTTCGTTGCCGGTTTCGCCGGTGCGGATCCGCACCACCTGTTCCAGGTTGTAGACAAAGATCTTGCCGTCACCGATCTTGCCGGTGCGCGCGGCCGTCTCGATCGCCTCGATCGCCTGGTCGACGATGGCGTCGTCGACCGCCGCCTCGATCTTCGTTTTGGGCAGGAAGTCGACGACGTACTCGGCGCCCCGATACAGCTCGGTGTGGCCTTTCTGGCGGCCGAAGCCCTTGACCTCGGTAACCGTGATGCCTTGCACGTTGATCGCCGAGAGGGCCTCGCGGACCTCGTCGAGCTTGAACGGCTTGATGATGGCGGTGATCATTTTCATAATGACCTCGGTTAGAAAGATTTCGAGATGGACAGGACGACGCCGGATTTGCCCAGGTTCTTGCCGTTGACGGGGCTCAGGTAGGCGTCGCTGTTGGTTTTGACCGCGGCCAGCGACACCATGACGCCTTCGATATCCTTGGTCACGCCGATTTTGTAGTCGTTGTAGGTGTACAGGTCGTTGTTCTTGACGTTCTGGCGGCCCGCGTGCAGGTTGAGCGTGAGGCCGGTCATGAGCTCGATGTTGGCGCCGATGTCGAGGTAGCCGCTGCCCTTGCTGTCGGCCGTGCCGAACAGGTTGGTGGTCGAATGCGAGTACTTGACGTAGGCCGGGCCGTAGCCGACCTGGCCGTACACCTCGACCGTGTTGGCGCTCGGGTTCAGGTCGTTCTCGGGGTACCAGTAGGCGAGCGCGCCCACGTCGTAGGTGAGGCCGCTGGCGATCTCGCCGCGCTTGCCCGCGTAGACGTCGATTTCGACATTGCCGCCGCCGCCGAAGTCGTTGGTCCACTTGATTGTCGAGGCCCACGCACCCACATACAAGCCGGTCGGGGAGTTGACGAAATCGACGCCGCCCTGCAGCGCCGGCTTCAGGCGCGACTGCGACAGGCCGCGGTAGCGGTAGTCGGAGGTGATCGCCGCGTTGTAGCTGATGACGTTGTCCGGCGTGGCGGCCGCTTCGGTCTGGGCATGGGCGGCGGGGGCGCCCAGTGTTGCCATGGCGAGGGTCACGGCGGCGGCCAGCGAGAGTGTGGAGGTCATTTTTTTCATGGCGATTTCCCTTTTGGATTGAACGAATTTTCTAGTTGCGGTTTAAAATCTGTTGTCGGCATGCAGAAGCACTCATGAACCTCTATAGCAGGAGTCATGCCAGCCCCGATATTTGCTGCATTGCGGTAGTTGTGCCGAAAGGAGCGTAGTATTAATGCATGTCAATAGTCATTCCGGCGCACCGACCTTGACGCGCCGCAAGTTCGCACCACTTTAACGCTCGGATGCACCACCATGGTGCGGATTGGCTACACTAAGGATTCAAGATGGACATGAACAGCTTTTTCAACGATCTGCAGGGCAAGATCAACCAGGCGATCGAAAGCTCGCCCGCCAAGGACATCGAAAAGAACGTCAAGGCGATGATGACCCAGGGCTTCTCCAAGTTGGACCTGGTCACGCGCGAGGAATTCGACATCCAGAGCCAGGTGCTGGCCAAGACCCGCAGCAAGCTCGACGCACTCGAAAAGCGCATGGCCGCACTCGAATCGCAACTGGCGGCGCAGCAGGCGCAATAAGCTCGATGGTGCGGCGGGGTTCGCGCCTGCACGATAAAAGCGAACCGAGCAAGCGGGCGGCGGCGCCGCCTTGACTTGTTGGACGGGCCAGGCCCGGTCTGGCGCCGGCTATAATTACCGGGAACAATAGAGCGTGTCTATTGGTAAAAATCCCCGGAATTGCATGACCTATTTCAAGACCCTATCGACGGCGCGCCTGACGCTGCGCCCGCCACGCCCTGGCGACAAAGACGCCTTGCACGCCCTGCATTCGGATCCGCGCGTCATGCGCTATTTCAGTGAACCGCCCTGGACCGACCCCGCGCGCGCCGCGCACCAGATCGACGAGGACGCCTGCGCCTTCGACCGCGAGGAGTATTTTCGTTTCGCCATCGTCCTCGATGAAACCCAGCAGATGATCGGCAATTGCACGCTGCACGCGCTGCACCGCCAGAACCGGCGCGCCGAGATCGGCTACGCCTTGCAGCCGGCGCAATGGGGCAAGGGGTATATGGGCGAGGCGCTCGGCGCGCTGCTCGCCTACGCCTTCCGCGAACGCGACCTTAACCGCCTCGAGGCCGACATCGACCCGCGCAACACGGAGTCGGCAAGCTGCCTCGAGCGGCTCGGCTTCGTCAGCGAAGGCTATATGCGCGAACGCTGGATCGTCGGCGGCGAGGTGTGCGACTCCGCGCTCTACGGATTGCTGCGGCGCGACTGGGATGCCAAGCAGAATTGAAGAGCAGCGTCGCTTGTACGCGCGGCCCCGGCAATCCGGATTTTCTACTTTTCCCCGCGCAGTTTTTCAACACCGCGCAGCGTCGACAGTTTATGGCGCATCGGCACTAGCAACAGGCTGACAACAACCCACAAGACGATGGCTGGATTGCCGGCCAGCGACAGAACCATCTTGCAAATGAGCCCTCGGTCACCTGAAACGGCGCATGTGCCGCTTGTCCATGGTACCCAGGCAAAATTATTGAGGAAGCCCCCTTGGGCCATCAGGTTGCCGTGTCGTGCAATATCGAACGCCAACAGTAGCGAGGCGGCGGGCAACCCAAGGAAAGTCAACAAGCCAGGCATCCGGACGAATTCCGTCACCGCGTAGGCGACCAGATACGCGGTGCCAGCCCATGCAAAGCCAAGCAGCGGATCTTGCAACACAATTGCAGGTTCGTACCACCGGGAGAGGATGGCTGCGAAGAACAAAAAGGTGCCAACGAACGTTATCGCGACGTGCCGGAGATGAAGCGGTTTACGTGGCAAATACATGGGTCAACAGTTCCAGAGGCTGATGTGAGAAAAAGCTTGCATTGAAAAATGCACATCAATTATGCACTTTTGCATAATTTTGCGGTGGGAAATAGCGGACTGCGTGCGAGCCGCGCCGCTGCCGGACAGGGCCAAACCGTCCACCGACGACACCCTCCATGACATTCGGTGCCGCGGCCGCGCTCGTCCGGATGCTCCAATCCCGGACGACGGCGCCGGGCCGGCGGTCCGCGGTTCAGCCCGCGTACTTGATGGAGCAGCCGTAGGGCTTGGTGCTGGCCTTCGCGACCGGCTTGCCGGCGCGGATCGAAGCGAGGGCGGCGGCCACGTAGTTTTCGGCTTTCGGCAAGTCATCCTTGTCGGCGGTCGGGATGCTGTCGATGCCGCCCTTGTAGACCAGCTGGCCGGCCGCATCGACGATGAAGATATGCGGCGTGGTTTGCGCGCCGTAAAGCTTGCCGATCTTGCCGGTCGAGTCGAGCAGGGTCGCGGCGGGCGCGGCATTGCGCTCGGCATTGAGCTTGCGGGCCGTTTCGCTGTCCACATGGCCTTGCTTGCCCGGCGCCGACGACACCACCTGCAGCCACACCACGCCCTTGGCGGCGGCGTCCTTCTGCAGATTCGGGATGTTGCCGCTCTCGTAGTGCTTTTCAACAAACGGGCATTTGTGGTTGGTCCACTCGAGCACCACCGTCTTGCCCTTGTAGGCGTCGAGATTGAGCGGCTTGCCATCGACCCAGACCGCGTCGAACGCCGGCGCCGGCTTGTTCAGTTCGGCGTTCGCCATCGCGGCCGATGCCGCGGCCAGAAAACCGGCGGTGACCGCTGCCTTGACCAGTTGCTTGATTGTTGACGACATACCGTTTCTCCTTGAAGTTTCAGTTGAGTTAAAAAGGCGCCGGCGCTATTTTGAACGCAAGGCCGAGCCGACGATGTCATGCGTCAGGATCTGGGGCAGCACAACTGCCTCAGATCCCGCGCCCGAGGGGTAGAACAGATACAGCGGCACGCCGCTGCGGCCGTATTGCTTGAGCAAGGCGCTGATGTCGGCATCCTGGTTGGTCCAGTCGCCTTTCAAATAGGTGATGCCCTCCTTGTGCAGCAATTCCTTGAACGCCGGCTGGCTCAGCGCCACCTTCTCGTTGACCAGGCAGGTGATGCACCAGGCGGCCGTCAGGTTGATGAACACCGGCTTGCCCTGCTCGCGCAGCGCGGCCAGCCGCGGCGGCGAATACGCCTCCCAGTCCTGCCCCGCGCCCCCTTGCGCCGTTTGCCCCGTTGGCGCGGGCGAAGCGGCCAGCAAGCCCACCGCCTGGAAGCTGAGGCCGACCGTGGCCAGGGTTGCCGCCAGCAGCACGCCGTTGGCCGCCAGCCGCGCCGCGCCGCTGGTGGCGCGGGTGCTGTCGAAGATCCACGCGATCAGCGCCAGCATGATCATGCCGCCCAGCGCCAGCGGCACCGCGTTCACGCCCGCCTGCTGCGCGAGCACCCACACCAGCCACACGGCGGCGCCGTACATCGGGAAGGACAGCGCCTGCTTGAGCCGCTCCATCCACAGGCCGGGCTTGGGCAGCATCCGGTGCAGCGCGGGCCAGGCGCTGATCAGCATGTAAGGCAGCGCCAGGCCGAGGCCGAGCGCCATGAAGACCAGCCACAGCACGAGCGAGGGCTGGGCCAGCGCGAAGCCGAGCGCGGCGCCCATGAACGGCGCCGTGCACGGGGTGGCGACAATGGTGGCCAACACGCCCGTGAAAAAACTGCCGGTGTGGCCGCCGCGCCTGGCCAGGCCGGCGCCGAGGTTGGCCGGGCCTCCGAGCGCGAACACGCCGGACAGGCTAAGGCCGACGACAAAGATCAGGTAGGCGACCCCGAGCACGAAATACGGCGACTGGAACTGGAAGCCCCAACCCACCTGCGCGCCCAGGTTCTTGATGACGATCAGCGCCAGCGCCAGCAGGCTGAAGCTTGCCAGCACGCCGGCCGTGTAGGCGAAGCCCTGCATGCGTTTCTGCGCGCTGCTCAATTCGGAATACTTGAGCAGGCCAAGGGCCTTGATCGACAGCACCGGGAATACGCAGGGCATCAGGTTGAGCACGATGCCGCCGGCAAAGGCGAGCAGCAGCGCGCGCCACAAGGTGATGCCGTCGCCGCTTGGCGCGGGTGCCCGCGCCACCGTTTTGTGGGGGCCGGGGCCGGGGCCGGGGCCGGGGCCGGGCGCGGCCGCGCCCGCGCCCAGTTCGACCGCGTGGACGATCGCGCTTTTGCCCCCGGGCGCGGTCTTTTCCTCCGCCACCAGCACGCCACGCACCTGGCCGCCTTGCGCGGGGGGCGTCTCGCCGGGGACAAGCCCGATCGTGAGCTGCTGCCCGTCGAGCCTGAACGATTGGGCGGCATTGTGGGCCGCCGTCCCCCATTCGGCCGGGTAGAAGCGCAGGGTGTGCCGACCGACGAATTCCGACGCGGACTTGCCGCCGACCCGCGCCGGCAAGGTCAGCCGCGCCTGCAGTTTGCCGTCCTGGCGCTGGTAGGCGGCCGGCCAGCCGACGGCCGGCGGGATTCTTTCCAGGGCCGCGTCGATGATCCGCTTGTGTTCGCTGTTCGCCGATGCCGTTGCCGCCACCGCCAGCGTGATCCTCAGCGTGGCGTCTTGCGGAATGCAGCTTTCCTCGCATACAAGCCAGCTCGCTTTCGCCTCGACCGGGATCACGCTTCCGATCGCCTGCGACGCCGGCACCGCCAGTTTTGTCAGCAAGACGACCTGGTCGGAGTAACCGTAGTTGGTGACGGGGCCGATGTCGAAGCGGCTTGGCGCGGGCCAGATGATGTCGCTTGCCGCCACGCCCTTTGGCAGCGTCCACTTGATGCTGGTGCTGGTGCCGGAGTCGCCGGGATTTTTCCAGTAGGTGTGCCAGTGTGGAATGATCTTTTGTTCGAGGCCCAGGTACACCGTCTGGCCGGGCGCCACGCTGGCGAATTCGCTGATCAGCCTCACCTCGACCTGCTCGGTGCGCGCGCGCTCGGGCGCGGACTGCGCTGCGGCGGCCAGGGGCGTGGACATCAGCGCCGCGGCGGCGAGCCAGCGAATGGTATCAATGAACATCAGGAAACTCCGAGCGGGCGTAAAGACGGTCAGCGCTGCTGACATATTACTATCGCCCCCATCCTAATTGGCCCATGTAACCAGATCATTTCCAAGACTCAAGGTTTTGTATCCTCATGTATCCAAGCGACATTCTGGCGTGCGGATGACCACGCCGGGCCTTGCGCGCGCGAATGATGCAGCCGATAAAAAAGGGACCGGCGCTTGGCCGGTCCCCTGCTTTGTTGCAACAGCGGCCGCTTACCAGCTCAGCTTGAGCGTGTACCTGCCGTTGGTGGCGCCGGTGCCGCCACTGTAGTACCTGACGCGCACATACCGGGCGTAGGTCGCGCTGTAGGGATTGGTGACGCTGACGGTGTCGCCCTGGCCCGCCGGGTTCTCGCTCGATCCGATCAGGCTGCCATTGCTGCTGTAGACGTACAGGTCGTAGTCGGCGCTGGACGATGCCATGGCCAGGGCCGCGGTCAGCCTGCGTCCGGGCGGCAGTTGCAGCACGAAGAAGTCGCTGTCGCTCGCGCTGCCCATATTGCCGTTCATGACGGTACCGCTGACCGTGACCGAATTGGCGCCGCCGAGCGTGCCATTCGGCTCGACCTCGTTGCTGCCGCTCGGAGTGGGCGGCGGCGGCGCTGGCGGCGTGACGGCGGCGCCGACCGCGCGCCCCGCATCGACGATCCCCGCGCCGCAACCGCCGCAGCTGGCCGGGAAGGCGCGCGCGGTCGATTTGAGCGTGCTCTCGATCTGGTCGGGCGTCAGGCCCGGGGTCTTCGACAGCATCAGCGCGGCCACCCCGGCCACATGCGGCGTCGCCATCGAGGTTCCCTGGTAATACGCGTAGCTGTCGGCGCCCGGCGTCGTGGCGCCCGCGTTGAGGGTCGAGAGGACGCCGCCGCCGGTGTCGCCGCCGGGCGCGGCCACATCGACCACCGCGCCGTAGTTCGAATACGAGGCGCGCCCGCCACTGCGGTTGCTCGCCGCCACGGTGACCACGCCGGCGCAGTTGGCCGGCGAGGCGCCGCCGGCGTCCATTCTCGAATTGCCGGCCGCGACGACCACCACTGCCCCACGCGAGCGCGCGCTGTTGATGGCGTTTTGCGTCGTGCTGCCGCAGGCGCCGCCGCCGCCCAGCGACATGTTGATCACGCGCGCGGGATTGGCGTTGGCCGGCACCCCGCTGACGGCGCCGCCCGAGGACCAGATGATGGCGTCGGCGATATCCGAGGTTTAGCCGCCGCACTTGCCGAGCACGCGCACCGGAACGATTTTCGCGTTGAAGGCGACGCCGGCGACCCCGGCGCCGTTGTTGGTCCTGGCGGCGATGGTGCCCGCCACATGGGTGCCGTGCCAGCTCGAATTCGACGCGCCCGAGCCGCTGCCGCATTGGCCCGATATGGTCGAGTCGCCCGGATCGCTGGCGTCGCTGTCGCGGCCGTTGCCGTCGGCGGCCAACGCCGTGTCGGTGATGAAGTCGTAGCCGCCGACGAACTGGCCGGCGAGGTCGGCGTGGGGACGATAGCCGGTGTCGATCACGGCCACGTTGACGCCGCTGCCGGTGGCGACATCCCAGGCCACATTGGCGCGCAAGCCGCCGGTGTTTTCGAAGTAATGCCATTGCTCGCCGTAGCGCGGGTCGTTGGGGGTGAACTGGGCGACCATGATGCGGTCCGGTTCGGCGTACTCCACGTCCGGATCGCGCGCCTCGAGTTCGCGCGCCAGGGCCGCCACCTCGGCCACCGCCATCCTTCTGCCGATCTGGACGATGTTGGCACCGGTGGAGGTGCCGTGCAGCGCCTTTAGCGCCACGCCGAACTGCTGGCCGGCGCGTTTCAGGATCGCCATGCGGAGCTCGGACATCGACGGCACGTGCGCCCGGAAATGTTTTCGTGCCGATTTGCCGTCCTTGTATTTGACGATCATGCGATCGGTCTGGCCGATCAGCATTTGCGCTTCCCCTTGCGCGGACATATCCGGTGCTGCCGCCAGGGCCAGCAGCGGACTGGCGCCGATCACTGCTGCCACGCAAATTTTCAACAGTGGTGGGGTGGTCGAATGCATTTTCCTCATTTCATTCCTCAGGTTTTTCTCGATTGACATCTGGTGGCGGACACAGCCGCGGCGACCGCTCCACCCTCTACTGCCGGGCCTGCCTTCGTTCGGGGATCGCTTGTGGCACGCGCATTGAAGACTAGATGAAAACCAAAATACCTCAGGGAAATTTCCAAACGGATTCGGTTGTTTAGCAACATTTTTCCGAAGAAACGGAGCTAATTTGGTGTTCAAAATTTTCCGCAAAATGAAAGCATTATGAGAAAGAATTTATGCACACATATCAGGTGTTGATGTTCTAAAAACTGTCGTGCAATCGGCCGCACCGGTCGCACGTTTGCTCACGCTCAATCGGGAGCGGCAAGCGACGCTTACCATCTGCCGGGTCTATCTCCGCCCCCTCCAGGATCCGCCCATGAGCCTTGCCGTACTGAGAAGTCGCGCACTCGCCGGCATGGACGCCCTGCCCGTCAACGTCGAAGTCCACCTCGCCAACGGCCTGCCCAATTTCACGATCGTCGGCCTGCCAGACGCCGAGGTGCGCGAATCGAAGGACCGGGTGCGCGCGGCCCTGCAAAACGCGGGCTTCGAGTTTCCCTCGCGCCGCATCACGGTCAACCTCGCGCCGGCCGACCTGCCCAAGGAATCGGGCCGCTTCGACCTGCCGATCGCGCTCGGCATCCTCGCCGCTGCCGGCATGATTCCCAAGACCCAGTTCGACCGCTACGAGTTCGCCGGCGAGCTGTCGCTGTCGGGCCAGTTGCGTCCGGTGCGCGGCGCGCTCGCCATGACCTACGCCATGCACTGCGGCCCCGAGAGCGCGCGCCGCGCTTTCATCCTGCCGCAGGCCAATGCCGCCGAGGCCGCCCTGGTCGGCGGCGCGGCGATCTATCCGGCCGCCTCGCTGCTGCAGGTGTGCGCCCATTTCGCCACCGCCGGCGGCGAGCCCGGCCTGGCGCGCTACACCAGCGAAGACAAACCGACGCCGCCCGAGTACCCCGACTTTTCCGACGTCAAGGGACAGGATCACGTCAAGCGCGCGCTCGAAGTGGCGGCCGCCGGATCGCACAGCGTGTTGCTGGTCGGCCCTCCCGGCGCCGGCAAGACCATGCTCGCCTCGCGCATGCCCGGCCTGCTGCCGCCGATGACCGAAGAAGAGGCGCTCGAGTCGGCAGCGGTGCAATCGCTGACGGGCCGCTTCAATGCCGCGTTGTGGAAAACCCGGCCGTTCCGCAGCCCGCACCACACCAGTTCGGGCGTGGCGCTGGTGGGCGGCGGCACGGTGCCGCGTCCGGGCGAAGTCTCGCTCGCCCACTGCGGCGTTCTATTCCTCGACGAGCTGCCCGAATTCGACCGCCGCGTGCTCGAGGTCTTGCGCCAGCCGCTCGAATCGGGCCGCATCACGATCTCGCGCGCGGCCCAACACGCCGACTTTCCGGCGCGCTTCCAGCTGATCGCGGCGATGAACCCCTGCCCGTGCGGCTGGCTCGGCCATAAATCGAACAAATGCCATTGCATGCCCGACACCGTGCTGCGCTACCAGGACCGCATCTCGGGCCCTTTGCTCGACCGCATCGACATGCAGATCGAGGTCGCTGCGATGCCGCCCGAATTGCTCAGCGCGGACGCCGACGGCGATACCAGCGCGGTCATCGCGGCGCGCGTGGCGGTGGCCTACGCGCGCCAGTTCGAGCGCCAAGGAAAATCGAACCAGCGCCTGAGCACGCGCGAGATCGACCTCCACTGCAGCCCCGATGAAGCCGGCCGCCAACTGTTGCTCAAGACGATGCTGCACCTGCATTGGTCGGCGCGCGCCTACCACCGCGTGCTCAAGGTGGCGCGCACCATCGCCGACCTGGGCGGCGCGCACGGCGTCAATTGCGATCACGTTGCCGGGGCGATCGATTACCGCAGGGCGCTGCGCGAACGCTAGCGTTGGCATGCCTGCGCTCCCTGCGACTTGGCGCGGCGCGCGCCATCCTGCTACCATCTGGCTATGCGCACAATTTCAATTAGAACAATCCTGACCTGCACCCTGGCGGCCATCGCCCTGGCCGCCTGCAGCCCCAAATACAACTGGCGCGACTACACCAGTCCCGACGCCCCTTACAGCGTTTTGTTTCCAGAAAAACCCATCAGCCACAAACGCACGATCGACCTCGACGGCATGCAAGTCGAGATGACGATGACGGCCGCGCAGGTCGACGGCATCACGTTCGCGGTCGGCAGCGCGCAGGCGCCCGACGCGGCCAAGGCCGAGGCGGCCCTGGCAGCGATGCAGACGGCCTTGCTGCGCAACATAGACGCCAAGATCACGAAGCAAAGCACGCGCGCGCAAGAAAAGACGGGGCCGTCCGGCCCGACGCGCTCGTCACGCGTCGACGTCGAAGCGACCGGCGCGCAAAAAGGCGTGCCGATGCGGCTGGTCGGGCGCTTCGAGGCGCGCGACAAGCGCTTCTATCAGGTCATCGTGATGGGCAAGGACAAAGTCGCGCCGCGCGAGCAGGTCGAGATGTTCATGTCATCGTTCAAGCTGCAGTAATAGGTCGACAGGACGCCCGTGAACTTGAACGACAGCCAGTCCGATTTTCCACAGCACGGCCAGGACGACGCCTTGCGCCTGCGCGGCGTGAGCAAGCATTTCGGCCGCCCGGCCGTCGACCGGCTCGACCTGAGCGTCAAGCGCGGCGAGCTGTATGCCCTGCTCGGGCCCAACGGCGCCGGCAAAACCACCACGCTGCGCATGGTCGCCGGCCTGCTCGCGCCCGACGCGGGCAGCATCGAAGTGCTCGGCGCCGACCTCGCCACCGACCCGGCCGGGGCCAAGCGCAAGATGGCCTACCTGCCAGACGACCCGATGCTGTATGCCAAACTCAAGCCGACCGAATACCTTGAATTCGTCGCCGGCCTGTGGGGCATCGCGCCGGCGCAGGCCGAGCCGCGCGCGCGCGAACTGCTCGACTGGCTCGACCTGAGCCGGCACGCGCACGAGCTGACCGAGGGCTTTTCACGCGGGATGAAACAAAAGCTCGCGCTCGCGGGCGCCCTGATCCACGCGCCGCAATTGCTGATCCTCGACGAGCCGCTCACCGGCCTCGACGCCGCCGCAGCGCGCCAGGTCAAGGACTTGCTGCTCGCGCACGTCAAGGACGGCGGCACCGTGATCCTGACCACCCATATCCTGGAGGTGGCGGAGCGGCTGGCCCAGCGCATCGGCATCATCCAGCACGGCCGCCTGATTGCGCAGGGCACGCTGGCGCAGTTGCGCGAGCAATCCGACGGCGGCACGCTCGAGGACGTGTTCCTGCACCTGACTGGGCAGCCATGACGCTGGCACCGGGCGGCGCGCTTTGGCTGCTCTGGCACGAGTTCCGGATCTTTCTTTACGGGCTCAATGCGACCCTCAACAAGGGCGCCGCCGGACGCCACATGAACAAACGCAATATTGCGGTGTGGTGCGTCCTGACCCTGCTGTTGCATGGCATCGCCTTCGCGATGCTGCTTCCCCTCAACGGCGGCGGCGGGCGCACGCTGGCGCCGCAGATGGCGATGGTCGCCACCCTCGTGCTCGCCGTCCTGTTCACGCTGATGCTCTCGGGCGCCCTCAAGTTCAGCGTCGAAGCCCTGTTCGAACGCGGCGATCTGGATCTGCTGTTGTCGTCGCCGATTTCCTCGCGCAGCATCTTCACGGCGCGGCTGGCCGCCGTGGCGGGCGGGGTGGCGGGCCTGTTCCTGTTTTTCCTCGCGCCGTTTGCCAACGCCGGCCTGGCGCTCGGCCAGTTCCATTGGCTGGCGATCTACCCTTCGATCATCGGCATGGCTGCGATCAGCGCATCCGTCGCGATGCTGCTGACGCTTGCGCTGGTGCGCGCGCTTGGCGTGCGGCGCACGCGCGTCGTCGCGCAGGTGCTCGGCGCGCTGTCGGGCACGATGGTATTTTTGTTTTCGCAGTTGTTTTCCGATGCGTTTGGAAGCGCCACCGCTGGCGTGATGGCGCGCATAAAGCCCATGCTCGCGCCGGGCCGCTGGCTGGGGCCGGAGAGCTGGGCGTGGCTCCCGGGGCAAGCCGTTCTGGGCGCGCCCTTGCCGCTGCTATGCCTGGTGATGGCCGCCTTGGCGATGTTCCTTCTGACGGTGCGCTGGACCCATGGCTTCTTCGTGCGCGGCCTGCAACAGGCCGTCAGCACCGTGCGCGCGTCCGAGCGGCCCGCCGGCGAACTTCGCTTCCACTTCGACACCAGCCTAACGCGCATCGTGCTGCGCAAGGAGATGCGCCTGATCCTGCGCGACCCGCAGCTCATTTCGCAAGTGTTGCTGCAACTGCTGTTCATCCTCCCGCTGGGGGGCATGCTGATCGTCAAAGGAAGCTCGGCGCTGGTGGGCATGGCCGCCGGCCTCGCGTTCCTGTGCGGCTCGCTGGCCGCCGCGCTGGCATGGGTCACCATCGCGGCCGAAGACGCGCCGGATTTGCTGCGCGCCGCCCCCTGCGGACAGGGCACGATCCGGCGCGCCAAGCTGGCGGCCGCGGCGCTTCCCTCGCTGGCCCTGATGGTGCCGCCGCTCCTGTGGACCGGCCTTTCGCAGCCGCTGGCGAGCGCGCTGATGTTTTTGCTCGCCGGCGGCGCCAGCCTCAGCGCGCCGCTGATCGTCCACTGGCTCGCGCGCCCCGCCGCGCGCGGCAGTTTCAATGCGCGCGGCAAGGGAAACGTGCTGTGCACGGCGTTCGAATTGGTCGGCAATATCTGCTGGGCAGCCCTGGCCTATCTGGTGTTGGCCGTCGCCACCGGCGCGCTTGCGCCGATGCCGTTCCTGTTCGTCGCCGGCGCAATCGCGGGGATCCTGGCCGGCATGCTCGGCCTCGGCTACCTGCTTCGACTGCGTCCCGCGTGAAGGTGCACACACGCAATAAATGACTGAAGCGCCGACTCGTGCTATCGTTTCTTCACTAACAACACATTCAGAGAGCTACCATGTTAATTACGTTCAGATCGAAGGCAGCCGCAGAAGTCGTGATGTACCAAGAACACGCGAAACGCATTCTCGAGCTGCTCAATAAAGACCTTCACCGTGGGGTCATCACGGCGGCCGAAGCCGCGCATGCTGTCGCATTGCTCGAACACGAGGTGGCCGAAAGTCGCAAGCACGCCGCCTCCGAAGAAGTCACGCGCGACGTCAACGCCCACCACGGCGAGGACGGCGATGACAACGACCACGAAGCGGCCGAAATGGTCACCTTTGCGACGCGCGCCTATCCATTGCTGGAAATGATGCGCGCCGCTAAGAGCGGTGGACACGACATCCTCTGGGGCGTGTAAGCATCCGTCGGCGCCCCGCCGCGCGGGACGCCGACCACTTTCTTGCCATTCAACTTTTCCGCTTTTCCGCTTTTCCGCTTTTCCGCTTTTCCGCTTTTCCGCTTTTCCGCGCGCGCCGACAGGGCGGACAAGTCGCCTTGACACCGCAGTCCTTCGTTTCGCCCCAACATTTTTTCCATCTCGCAATGCATGCCTTGGGGCGGCGCTTTCCCGCTGCGGCGAGACCCAAACAATCATGCCGAAAGTAGTATTACTACAACTAAGTCAATGCAATTGTTGACATTTAGGAATCGAGAAGGTAACGTTATCCGACTATACACCGCGTTTGACGCCCGCCGATCACGCGCCGTGGTAGTAATAATACGTCACAGCCCAGAGACCCGAAAAGGGCAGCCAGGACGGAGACACCCCCCACGTTTTTCAAGTCGCATTCGCCCGCGAGGCCCCGTCGCGCCCTTTTTTCGGGCGCCTGTGCGGCCATCGGTGCGCGTCCGGCTGTTTCGAATTTTTCGTGAGTAGTTCCCTGATGGTCATGCCTTTAAAGGAGTTTCACATGGTTTTTCGTAAAAAGCCGCTGGCGCTTTGCCTAGCCGCCATTTTTGCCGGCGGCATCGGCAGCACCGGCTGGGCCGGCCCGATCCCGGCCGCGCACCTGTATCACAACCACATGCCCAATTTCTGGCCCTTCTATGCGGTCGATGTCATGGCCAAATACAACGCGACCGCGCTTGGGGCGCCCGTGCGCTACCTCTACGACGGCGAGGTCATCGCGCTAAAGCAGAATCCGCCATCCGGCTACAGCTATTTCCTGCCCGCCTCGCTGGGCGGCGCCATCATGCCGCACGACGACTTGGTCGCCTACTACTCGCACGATGCCAAGACCGGTGCCTACCAATACTGGCCGATGCAGGTGGCCAACGAGATGCAGAACTGGTCCGGCGCCAAGGGCCAGGTGCATGTGACGATGTCGGGCGCCGTGATCAACAATGTGCAGAGCCTGACGACGCTGCAGAACGTGCCCGGCTATTCAGACAGCAATTGGGGCCAGCGCTGGGCCGACACCTTCAGCACGCTCAAGACGGTCAACAACCAGCGCACGCTCGACACCGTCCACTTCACGGGCCACCATACGATGGGGCCGCTGGTGGGCGCCGACTATTTTCTCAAAGACCTGATCTACCAGAACGTCACGCTGGCACAGCCGCATTTCCTGGGCAGCAAATTCGTCTCCTCCAAGGGCTTCTTCCCCACCGAACTGGGGTTTTCCGACCGCCTCATTCCGACGCTGGCCAAGCTTGGCGTTCAGTGGTCGGTGCTCGGCAATAACCATTTTTCGCGCACGCTCAAGGACTACCCCTACGCCACCTACGACGCGACCGGCGACACCATCGTCTCGCCGCCGAACCGGGCCGACCTGCGCAACACATCAAGCGTCGGCAGCTGGGTCGCGGCCCAGATGGCGCACGAGCAGCAAGTGATCGTCAATAAATTCCCGTTCGCCTCGACCCCGCACTGGGTGCGCCATGTCGATCCGCACACGGGCGCCGTGAGCAAGATCGCCGGCATTCCGGTGAGCCAGAACGGTTCGTGGCTCGAGGGCTGGGAAGGCTCGACCACGGTCGACGAGATCGCCCCGTACGCCGCGCTCGAGCCGCGCCAGTTCTTCGTGGTGGCGCACGACGGCGACAATTCGAGCGGGCGCGCGGGCGCGCTGTCGACCTGGCAAGCCGGCCACAGCACAACCTGCGCCGGCAACGGCTACTGCCTCGGCATCGACGAGTACCTCAAGGCCAAGCCGATCCCCGCCACCGACGTGCAACACGTGCAAGACGGTTCCTGGGTCGACACGCGCGACTCCTCGTCGGACCCGACCTGGTACCACTGGCGCCTGCCGTTCCTGATCTGGAAGGGACAGTTCGCCGAGTTCAATCGCGTCAACGGCACCAACCTGAGCCCGAAGGTCAATTTGAAGGGCTTGCAGGAGGGGGCCACCGTCTCGTTCGAATACGGCTGGCATTATCTCGAGCGCAATTTCGCACTGCTGCAGGCGTCGATGAACTACGCCAAGACGTCCGAACAGATCTGGCTCGACGCCCACCCGGCACATTGGTCGCCGACCACCGCGCTAGACAACCAGGTGACCCACCCGGGCAACCAGCTCAACCCGTGGATGATGTCGTATCCGGTCAAGGGCAACGCCGGCGCCGACTACGCGGGCGGCGCCAACCCGGCCGAGCTGGCCTGGTATTTCTTGCTGCCGGCGATGGATTCGGGTTTCGGTTACTACGATGAAAACAAGGACGATTCGGTCAAGCCCACGCTCGCCTTCAACAATTCGTTGGCGTTCTCCAAGCCCTATGTGGCTGCGCGGCTGCCGCAGGACCGGACCGGACCGTCGATGTGGTGGCCGCAGCGCTATCCGTACAATCCGGGCTCGGTGAATGCCTCGAAGGCCGAGGGCTGGACCGTGCAGCACTACAGCAATGATTTCGCGATCTACACCTACGCCTACGACTTGTCCGGCATAACCAACGCGACGGTCAAAGTGCGCGTTCACGCCAGCAATAACATCAGCGCCATCGACGACACCTACAAGGTCTTCGATCCGGCGGCTATGGTAGGCAAGCCCGGTTTGTCGGTGACGCCGGCCAATGTCGGCGCGTGGCAGTCGTATCCGATGCAGGTGCGCGACTTGCGGCCGGACATGAACGGCGTCGCCTGGAACGCGCCCACGCGTGACACGCTCGCCGTGTTGCCGGCGCAGGAGACGGGCGATTTGTACTACACCTACCTGTCCAACTACCGTAACCAATTGCTCGACTATTACATCGAGCTGACCGATGCCAAGGGCAATGTCACCAAGAGCGAGATCCAGCAAGTGCATGTTGGCGCGGGGACGTATTCGCCGAGCGCCACCGGCTCGGGCTTCGTGGAAAACACCAATGGCACGGTGCAAGGAGTGTATCCCTTCCTGGTCGTCGATTCGACGCCGCCGAGCGCGCCCGGGCCCGTGACATCCTCGCAACTGACCGATCGCTCGGTCAAGCTCGCATGGACGGCGTCAACCGACAACGTGGCGGTGACCGGCTACAAGGTGTTCCGCGACAACGTGTTGGCCGGCAGCACGACGACCAACAGCTTCACCGATTCGGCGCTGTCGGCCTCCACCGCCTACAGCTACACGATGCTGGCGTTCGATGCCGCCGGCAACCAGTCGGGAAGGAATACGGGCGCTAGCATCACCACGCGCGCGCCAGATGCGATGCCGCCGACGGTGCCGGGCAAGCCCGTCGCGTCGGGCTTCACATCGAGCTCGCTGGTGTTGGGCTGGACCGCGTCGACCGACAACTACGGCGTCGCGCAATACAACGTGCTGCGCAACGGCGTCAAGATCGGCACCAGTGCCGTC
Source organism: Massilia glaciei (assembly GCF_003011895.2). Classification (GTDB taxonomy): domain Bacteria; phylum Pseudomonadota; class Gammaproteobacteria; order Burkholderiales; family Burkholderiaceae_D; genus Telluria_A; species Telluria_A glaciei. The sequence goes on from NZ_PXWF02000243.1 coordinate 36,745, forward strand.
ACCAGCTTCAGCGACACCGGCTTGTCGCCGGCGACCGTCTACAACTACACCATCGAGGCGGTCGATGCGGCGGGCAATGTGTCGGCGCAGTCGGCGTCCACCGCGGCCACGACCGCACCTGGCAACGTGGCAAAAGTCTACTACCGGCTGCCGGCCGCATGGTCCATGGCGAATATGCACTTCTCGCCCACCGGCGGCACCTGGACCGCCGTTCCCGGCGTGCCCATGTCGATCGCATGCGCGGGCTGGGCCATGCATAGCGTCAACCTCGGCAGTGCGACCGGGCTCCAGGCCGCCTTCAACAACGGCTCCGGAAGTTGGGACAGCAACGCGGGCAAGAACTATGCGCTGGGCAGCACCATCTCCAGCGTTGAAAACGGCGGCGTCACGAGCGGGGTCAACCCATGCGACATCGACACGCAGTCGCCGACCGCTCCCACGGCTGTTGCGGCCGCCGCGATCGACGCCAACACGGTCTCGGTGTCGTGGAATGCGTCGACCGACAATGTGCGCGTCGCCGGTTACTACGTCTTCCGCAACAACGTGCAGATCGCGAGCGTCGTCAATGGGACCGGACACGTCGACAACACGGCGGCCCCCGCCACGGGCTACAGCTATGCCATCAAGGCATACGATGCGGCGGGAAATATTTCGGGCATGAGTGCCGCGGCCGCCGTCACAACGCCCGTCAAGCCCGATACGGTCGCGCCATCGGTGCCGGCGGGCCTGATCGCGTCGGCCGTCGGCTCAAACTCGGCCGGCATCAGCTGGTCGGCATCGACCGACAATGTCGGGGTCGCGGGCTACCAGCTATTGCGCAATGGCGTGCCGATCGCCAGCACGGCCGCGCGCAGCTTCAACGACAGCGGCTTGGCCGCCGGCACCAGCTACAACTACACGGTCAAGGCGCAGGATACGGCCGGCAACACCTCGGCGGCCAGCGCGGCGCTGGTGGTAACCACCACGCCCGTCGGTGGCAACTCGGCAACGGTCTACTACAGGAACAACGCCAACTGGGCGACGGTAAATATCCACTACGCGCCGACCGGGGGCAACTGGACCGTGGTGCCGGGGCTTGTGATGGAGACGGCTTGCACCGGGTGGAAGTCGAAAGTGATCGCGCTTGGTGCCGCGGGCGGCCTGCAGGCGGCGTTCAACAACAATGCCGGCACGTGGGATAGCAAGGGGGGCGCCAACTATGCGATGGGCACAGGCATCTCCGCGGTCAATGGCGCGGCGCTTACCACCACCAACCCCTGCACCGGCGGCGATATCCTGCCACCGAGTACGCCAACGGCGCTGGCGAGCAATAACGTCGGGTCGGGCGCGCTTGGTCTGAGCTGGGCGGCGTCGACCGACAATGTCGGCGTCAGCGGCTACAGGGTGCTGCGCAATGCGGTGCAGGTTGGTTCGAGCGCCACCAACAGCTTTACTGACACCGGTCTGGCGGCGTCGACCAGCTACAGTTTCACCGTGCTGGCCTTCGATGCGGCGGGCAACACCTCGCCTGCGAGCGGCGCGCTGAGCGTGACGACGACGGCCACTGCCGGCTGCCAGGTCCGCTTCACCACGGCCAATGCCGCCACGGTGACGGGGCAATCGCTGCGCGTGGTCGGCAATGCCGGCGCCCTGGGCAGCTGGGCCCCGGCGGGTGGGTTCGGGCTGACGATCCAGGGCAGCGGCGCCAACGTCCCATGGAGCGGAACGGTGACCTTGCCTGTGAACACGACCGTGCAATACAAGTACGCGAAGTGGAACGGCACCAGCGCGGTCTGGGAAGGCAATCAGGCAACCCCTTCGGGCAACCGCGAGCTGACCACGCCGGCAAGCTGCGGCACGGTTCTTGAACGCAATGACGGCAACTTCAAGTTCTAGTTCTAGTTCTAGTCCCGCTTCTTGAGCGGGAGGCAAGGCCGCAGGCGGGGCGCTGTTTCAAGCGGAACAGCGCCCCGCTCCTCGCGTCGGACGACCAGCGCATAGAGCAGCGAGGCAATCGCGCAAGCGATCCACACGGACCACAGCGTATGCGTCAGAAAATGGGCGCCGCGCATTTGCTGCAGCCATCCAAGGGCGATACCGGGCATCAACATGGCGCCCGCCATCGACAGTGCCGCGCGCGGCCGGTGCGGGAGCAAAACGACGCACAGCGACACCATCCACAATGCCGTCGATGCATGGCCGGCGGGCATGCAATGACCTGCCTGCGCCCCCGGCGGCAGCGCATCGAGCAAGCGGACATACGATTCGGCGCCGCCGTAGCGCCGCGGGTCCCACGGACAATGCGAGGCGCTGGCGCGTTTGAGCGCGCCGATCGCAAGCGGCACCAACACGGCCGACAGCGCCACCACGCGCATGCGCAGGCGCCACCACGGCCGCCACCGCTTGCGGGCCGCCAAGGCCTCGAGCGCAACGGCAAGCACGATGGCGAGAACGCCCAGGCCGGTGAACAGCAATTTCAACAAATCATGGCCAAACCGCTCGGCGAGCCATGTGTGGCGCCACGGAAAAGCGCGCCCGGCAGGATCGAACATGGCGTCGGCCAGCATCAGGTCAATGTTGGTGAAGGCGTCGAGTCCGATCAGCACGAGCGGGCTCAGGCACAGCAGCAAGATCGCTGAACGCTGCGCGCCGGCAGCCGGCGCTTGCGCCGCCGCCTCAATGGCCATTCGTGCACGCATTGAAGATGTCGAGCGCGGGGTTGTAGACGGCGGTGTTTATGTTCAGCATTCCGAGAACCGAATGGAACACATTATCGTGCGAAAACTGCTGGCCGCTTCTGGCCGCGAGGCAGTCATTGTCAATGGCGAAACGGTCGCGGAAACCGGCGGAGAGCCACAGCATGAAAGGGGCGTGGCGCTGCTCCGACGGCGCGATGAAATACGGCGCGCCATGCAAGTACAGATTGTTCTAGCCCAGCGACTCGCCATGGTCCGAGAAATACACCAGCGCCGTGTCGACATCGTCCAGCGACGCGCTTTGCCGGAGCGTGTCGATGGCCCTGCTGCGGAAATAGTCCGTGTACCGGATTGTGTTGTCGTAGGCCGCGACGATCGATTCGCGCGAGCATTGGTCCAGTTCATTGGTTTCGCACACCGGTCCGAAGTGCTTGAACGCACCCGGGTAGCGCCGCCAATAGGCCGGACCATGGCTGCCTTTCTGATGCAGTACGATCAGCATGTCCTGCCCGCCGCCCCGTATCAGCTCCGGCAATTTCGTGAGCATGCGCTCGTCATCGCACTCATCGCCATCGCACAAGGGCTCGCCCGGCGTCGGCGTCGACCAGTCCTCGTGCGCGACCCGGTCGCACGCCCCCTTGCAGCCGGAGTTGTTATCGCGCCAGAGCACGCTGAAACCCGCATGCGCGATTACATCGAGCAACCCTTGTTGACTGCGGGGCTTGGTGTCCGTGTAGTGTTCCCGCCCCAGACCGGAGAACACGCATGGGACCGACACCGCCGTTGCCGTTCCGCACGACTGCATCTGCGAAAAGTTGATCAGGTCGCGCTGCCGCGACAGCAGCGGATTGGTCTCGCGCGCGTAACCATTGAGCGAGAAATTATCCGCGCGCGCGGTCTCGCCGACCACCATGATGGTCGCCGTGCGGCGCCGGCTGCCGCGCCAGTGTTCGCCCTTGATGGCATCTGTGCCGAGCGGCGCCACGGCGAGCGGACGGCGCGCCATCTGTTTCAGATAGCCGTTCACGGCCTGGATGTAATTGGTCGGAGTCAACAAGAAACGCAATTCGCGGTGCTCGCGGATGGTGGGGGCGAGACTCTTGAAAAAAATGAGCAACAGGGCCGACGCGATGACGATCGACACGCCGACCGTCGTGGCCTTGCCCAACAAGTCGCGCCGCAGGCGCGGGAAGGTCGGCTGGGAACAATAGGCGACCGCCAGCGAGGGCACCACCCCAAGCAGCAACACCGTGAGCAGCAACTGCCAGTTCAAGAGTTCACGTGCTTCGAACACATCGGTTTCGAATAAATTCTGCACCATCGCCTTGTCGATATGGGTGCCGTAGGTGCTCATGAAACAGCTGGTCGCCGCGCTCAACATGAACAGGATGATCAGCACCGGTTTGATCACAAACCGAAAATTGACCAGGGTGAGGACGGCGTTGAAGACGAGCAAGATCACAACGAAGGTGCCAAGCAGCAGCGGCATGGTCCGCAGCGCCAAGCCACCGGTCGCGTGCACGAGGGCGCTCCAAAAATTCAGGTTATCGAACAGCAGCAAGAACGTTGCTGCCAGCAAGGTCAGGAGGCGCGCGTCGATGCGCCGCAATGTGGAGAAGGTCACCCGGGTTTCCCGTTGCAATGCGCCAACCGGGATGGCGGCGCGCGGAACCGAGCATAGCGAAGGGCGGTGCAGCCTTTCGTCAAGAAACGGTCAGGATTTTGTTAAGTCCTGCGGGAAGCGCACTTCGATGACGCTCTCACCGCTGGCGCGGCTGCTTAGCAGCAACACGGCGCCAAGGAAATCGCAAATACGCCTGACCAGCGACAGGCCGAGCCCGGTTCCGTCCGAACCGCGCAGCGCCAGCCCGGGCTGGCCGTCGGCCAAGGCGGCGCGGACCTCCGCGGGCAGGCCGGGTCCGCTGTCCTCGACCACGATGGTGCGCGGCCCGAGCCGGACCACAACGGCGCCGGCCTCGGTGTATTGGCAAGCGTTCCTGATCAGGTTGCCCACCACCGCCCGGCACAGTTCGGTCGGCGCGTGCACCGTGAAGTCGTCGCCCCCCGCAAAGCCGAGCACAACCGGCTTTGCCACCACCAAACCCTGGAAACGCAGCACCTCGTCTTGGCATACCTGACTCGCCGACAACGGCGGCATCGCGATCAGCTCGGGCGAGCGCGCAAGGAGCAACAGGATGCTGACGCATTCGGCCGCCTCGTTGGCGGCGCGCAGGATGCGCTCGGCCGGCGCCCGTTCCGCCGGCGACGTGGTCGGCCGCGCCAACAGTATTTCGGCGGCGCCGATGATGACGGTGAGCGGCGTGCGCAATTCGTGGCTGACGTCGCCCGTGAACAGGCGCTCGCGCTCCAATACATCGCGCAACTGGCGCGTGTGGGCGGCGAAGGCGCGCGACAGCACGCCGAGCTCGTCATGGCTGTCGAGCAAGGGCAGGTCGTCCGAACCGGCGAGGACGGCACTGGCCAGGGTTGTGATCGGCGTCACGACGCGGTGCGCGACAAAGCCGCCAAAGAGCATCGATAAGGCGAGGAAACCCAAAAACCCGAGCCCAAACAGCGAAAAGACGACCAGCTCGACCTTTTCGTAATCGCTCTCGTGGTCGACCACCACATAGTCGCCAGCGCCATCCTTGCCGGCAAAGACGCGCAATCTGATGCCGTCGACCGCGACTTCCTGCACGCCGGGCGGCAAGCGCCGCAACGAGGTCGGAATCGCATCGCCGTGATGAAAGCTCAGACCGGTCGGCATCTCGACCGGGAGCCGCCCCGCGTGGCGTGGCGATGCCCAGGCGGCGATTTCGGCGAGCCGGTCGTCGACCAGATGCACCTCGATCCCTTCGACGGCCACCACGGCAATCAAGGCGAACAGCAACGACGCCCCGGATGCGAACGCGAGATAGGCAACTACGATGCGCCGGCGCAATGATTCAGCGCGTCTCATGGGTGTTGACCAGTTTGAATCCGACCCCGGAAACGGTGCGCAACATGGGAACGGAAAAAGGCTTGTCCAACGCCTGGCGCAAAGCATGGATATGGGTGCGCAAGGCGTCGCTGTCGGGGCGGTCGTCACCCCATACCTCTTGCTCGAGCGTCTCGCGCGACACCAGTTTGGGGGCCTCGCGCATCAGACACTTGAGAATGACAAAGCCGGTCTTGGTGAGCGCGATCGCCTGGCCCGCGCGCGCCACTTCGTAGGTTTCGGTATTAAAGCTCAATTCGCCGACGCGCAGGAGCGCCGCGCCCGCGCTGTTGCCGCGCGAGCGGCGCACCAAGGCCTTGAGCCGGATTTCAAGCTCGATCATGGAAAATGGTTTGACCAGGTAATCATCGGCACCGCTGTCGAAGCCGGCCACCTTGTCTTGCAGCGTGTCGCGCGCGGTCAGCATCAGGACCGGGGTCGCATTGTTCAGTTTGCTGCGCAGTTTCTGGCAGACTTCCAGGCCGCTGAGCCCCGGAAGCATGACGTCCAAGACGACGACATCATATTCATTGCACGCCGCCAGTGCGAGTCCCTGGTAGCCGCTCGCCGCCGAATCGAGCACATGGCCCTGGGGCGCGAGGAAATCGAACAGGTTGGCCTGGATGTCTGGATTGTCTTCGATGATGAGTATGCGCATGCGGTATTCTAGCCCGCCTTTGGCGCGGAGGGCAGCGGACAAAAAAAACCCCCACTGGCACTGAACGCGATCTTGAGCGCGTTCA
>NZ_PXWF02000244.1 GCF_003011895.2 Massilia glaciei
GCGGCGTCGGCGCGCCGCGCGACCACGGCCAGCGCGCCGCCGTCGAGGCGCACCAGCGTGCCCGGCGGCGTGGCGCCGAGCCGCGCCTCGAACAGCGCGACAAGGGCGGCGTCGCCCGCGCCCGGGTGGTCTTCGCGCAACTTGCGCAAGGCCTCGTGCGCCAGCAGCGAACGGCGGTAGTTGCGCGCCGAGACGTAGGCGCAGTAACGGTCGGCCAGCGCGATCAGCCTGGCCTCGCGCGGCACCGCCGCGCGCGCCGCGCCTGCGGGATAGCCGCTGCCGTCGTCGTTCTCGTGGTGCATCAGGACGCAGGCGAGCCACGCCGGGTCGGCCACGCCGGCCGCGCGCAGCAGGTCGGCGCTCTCGAGCGAATGGCGCCGCAGCGCGTCGCGTTCGGCGCCCGACAGGGTGTCGCCCTGGTAGCTGCCGCGCTGGTCGAGCATGCCCGCGTTCATGGTCAGCGCGGCCGCCACCACGCTGTGCAGCGACGCCGGCGCGGCCGCCGGGGCGGGCCAGACGAGCGCCACCACGATCGCCGTTTCGACGCAATGGCGCACCACATACAGGCCCGCGATCTGGTTCAGGAGGATCGCCGCGAGCGCGATGTCGGGGGCGCGTTCGACGGTGGCGGCCAGATCGCGCGCGAGCGCCATGCCGGTCTGTCCGGCGTCGCTGGCGGTGCGCAGCCCGCGCAGCAGCATCTCGAGGCGCTTGGCGTGTTCGTTGAGGGCATGCAGGACGGAGGAGGGGGCGCCGGCCCCGGGGCGCGGGCAGGCGGCCGGGAACGGCTCGGCGCGGGCGGAATCGGGCAGCGTGGGGCGACTGGTCGTCATGGCTGTTTCCTGGGCGGGGGGTGAGGCCGGTATGGGGGCAGTCAGTATAGGCGAAAACGGCGGCCGGTTTAAAGCGCGGGTACGATGCCGCGGGGCCCCGCGGCGGGTGGTCCGGGCGGCGCCGCCGCGGCCGCCTCGGCCCTGACCCAGGCTTCCGGCAGCATGATGCTGAACATGCCGGCCTGGGCGGTCTTGCGCGCCAACCGCAGCAGCGCCTTGTCCTTGGTGATCAGGATCGCGGCGCCGCCGTCGCGCGCCACCTCGAGGAATTTCTGGTCGTCGCGGTCGCTGCACACGGGCAGGCGCGCCGGCTGTTGCGGCGGCGCCACCACCTTGATCAGGGCGTCGAAGCGGGCGCCGGCTTTGGGGCGGCTGTGCTCGTCGAGCGGCAGGTGGGCGTAATGGAGCACCACCAGGTATTCGGCGCGGCAGTCCTCGCGCGTGATCGCCTCGAGCGCGCCGCTCTCGAGCGCGGCGAGCAGCGCGGCCCAGCGCGGATCGTGGAACACGAACAGGTCGAGGCAGACATTGGTGTCGATGACGATGCGTTTTGTCGGAGCGGGTATCATGTCGGCACTATACTTTCTTGTTCACTTTTTTAATACCCTGTTCGCTTGATTGAAACTTTATGCTGATTGTCCTGTCGCCCGCCAAAACGCTCGACCTTGAAACGCCCCCGACCACCAAACTGCACAGCACGCCCGATTTCCTCGACCGTTCGAGCGAGCTGATCGAGGCCCTGCGCGCCTACTCGCCGGACCAGCTCGGCACCCTGATGGGCATCTCCGACAAGCTCTCGGCGCTCAACGTGGCGCGCTACGCGAGCTGGAACACCGGCCCCGCCGACGGCCGCCAGGCCATCATGGCCTTCAACGGCGACGTCTACGCCGGCTTCGACGCGCGCAGCCTCAAGCCGCGCCAGCTGGCCTACGCGCAGGAGAGCGTGCGCATCCTGTCGGGCCTGTACGGCGTGCTGCGCCCGCTCGACCTGATCCAGCCGCACCGCCTCGAAATGGGCACCCGGCTCGCGACCGCCCATGCCAAGGACCTGTACGGCTACTGGGGCGAGGCCGTCACCGGCGCGCTCAACGGCGCGATCGCGGCCAGGAGCGCCGGCGCGCTGGTCAACCTGGCCTCCGAGGAATACTTCAAATCGGTCAAGCCGGAACTGCTGTCGGTACCGGTGATCACGCCGACCTTCCTCGAGTGGAAGAACGGCAAATACAAGATCATCTCGTTCTTCGCCAAGCGCGCGCGCGGCCTGATGGCGCGCTACGCGGCCGAGAAGGGCGTCACCGACCCCGAGCAACTCAAGCGCTTCAAGGTAGACGGCTACGCCTTCGACCGCGCCGGCTCGGACCACGCGCACTGGGTGTTCCGGCGCAAGGCCGCCGCCTGATTCGGCGGCGGCGGGGCGAAAAAAAAGGGACCGACTCGCGTCCGTCCCTGGTTTTATTTTCCCTGCTCGGCGTTTCCGATCCCGCTTAAAGCTTCTTCCAGAACTTCCACCAGGCAACTTCGGCGCCAGGCTTCAGGAATTTGCTGTCAGGGAAGTTTTTCAGGAGGATGCGCTTGGTGTCGTCGCGCAGCACCGTCATGTCCATCTTGTCGTAGTTGAGCATCATCAGGAACAGCGCCTCCTCGACCGCCGGGGCGTCGCGGTAGTCGCGCACGGCGCCCTGGGCGCGGTTGAGCGAGGCGAGGTAGGCGCCGCGCCGGTAGTTGTAGTTGGCCACGTGCACCTCGTACTGGGCCATGGCGTTGACCAGGTAGTTCATGCGCGCGATCGCATCGGGCGTGTAGATGCTGTTCGGGAATTTATCGACCAGCACCTTGAACGCGGCGAACGCCTCGCGCGTGGCCTTCGGATCGCGCTCGGTCGGGTCTTGCTCGTAGATGACGCTCAGGAAGCCGAGCTGGTCGTTGAAGTTGATCAGGCCGCGCAGGTAATACATGTAGTCGACGTTGGCATGGTTCGGGTGCAGCTTGATGAAGCGCTCGACCGCCGCCAGCGCCAGCGCCTGGTCCTGGGCCTTGTAGTGGCCGTAGGCGATCTCCATCTGCGCCTGCGAGGCGTAGGTGCCGAACGGGTAGCTCGATTCGAGGCGCTGGAAGTTCTTGATCGCCGACTCGTAGTTACCGGTGTCCATGTCGGAGCGCGCCTCGGCGTATAATTTCTCCGCGGGCCAGTTTTTGGTCTCGTCTGTTTTTTCCGGCAACAAGCTGCACGCTGACAAACTCAGCAAAACACATGTGATTACGACTGAAGATAATTTTTTTTGCATAAATTGTGCAGAGAGTATTAACCGAGATTCAACGAAAGGCTGATTATAGCCGATGGGACTGCTGTGATATTAACTCCAACGCCGAATTCGGCGGATTTACCCCTAGACACCGACTTCGACGACGACACCGAGCTCGACTTTTTGCCGGTCGCCCCCGGCATCGACTTGTCGCCGATCACGCTCGAACTGACACCGGCCGCCTGCGGCCACCGGCTCGACAAGGTGATCGCCGGCCTGGTCCCGCAATTTTCGCGCAGCCGCCTGCAATTGTGGTTCGACGCCGGCCATGTGCTGGTCGACGGCAAGGCGGCGCGCGGCAAGGATACCGCATATGGCGACGAGACGGTCGTTATCGTGCCACAAAGCGCGCCCGAAGACGAGGCCTACACGCCCGAGGACATCGCGCTCAACATCGTGTTCGAGGACGAGCACATCATGGTGGTCAACAAGCCGGCCGGGCTGGTCGTCCATCCGGGCGCGGGCAACTGGTCCGGCACCTTGCTCAACGGCCTGCTGCACCACTGCCCGCAGCTGGCCGGCGTGCCGCGCGCCGGCATCGTGCACCGGCTCGACAAGGACACCAGCGGCCTGATGGTGATCGGCAAGACGCTCGCCGCCCAGACCGACCTGGTGCGCCAATTGCAGGCGCGCAGCGTCAAGCGCGAGTATTTCGCGCTCGTGTGGGGCACCCCGCAACTGAGCAGCACGATCGACGCGCCGATGGGGCGCCACCCGAAGGACCGGGTCAAGATGGCCGTCTCAAGCAACTTCTCGGCCAAGCCGGCGATCACCCACTACCAGCGGCTGGCCACCGGCATGCTCGACCGCCGACCCGTCAGCCTGGTCCAGTGCCAGCTCGAGACCGGGCGCACGCACCAGATCCGCGTGCACATGCTGCACATCGGCTACGCGCTGGTGGGCGACGCGGTGTACGGCAAGCAGCACCTGACGCCGGTGTTCCCGCGCCAGGCGCTGCAGGCGCGCCGGCTCGGCCTGGTGCACCCGGACTCGGGCGAGCAGTGCGAATGGATCGTGCCGCTGGCCGACGATTTCGCCGAGCTCATCGCCAAGGCCGGCATCGACGAACCAGAGCGGGCCTGATGCCGGGCCCCGCCATGGGCGCGCCCCCGTCGCACCCAATGCATCCCATGCACCCGCTCGACCCGTCGCACCCGCTGCCGCTGGTGCGGCCCGACTGGCCCGACGCGCCGGCCGGGGTCGGCGCGGCGGCCACCACCCGCCGCGGCGGCGTGAGTGGCGCGCCGTACGACGACGGGCGGGGCGGCGGCGGCCTGAACCTGGGGCCGCATGTGGCCGACGACCCGGCCGACGTGGCGCGCAATCGCGCCATGCTGGCCGCGCGGCTGCCGGCGGCGCCGGTCTGGATCTCGCAGGTGCACGGGGTGGCCGTGGTCGACGCCGCCCTGGTCGCACCCGGCGCGGCGCCCGAGGCCGACGCCAGCATCGCCAGCGTGCCCGGCGTGGTGTGCGCCGTGATGACCGCCGATTGCCTGCCGGTGCTGCTGGCCGACGTCGACGGCAAGGTGGTGGGCGCGGCCCACGCGGGCTGGCGCGGGCTGGCCGCGGGCGTGCTCGGGGCCTCCGTGGCGGCGATGCGCGCGGCCGGCGCCGGCGAGATCACGGCCTGGCTGGGACCGGCGATCGGCCCGCGCCACTTCGAGGTCGGGGCCGAGGTGCGCGAGGCCTTTGTGGCCGGCGCGCTCGACGCGGCCGAGGCGCTCGCGCTGGCGCGCGCGTTTCGCCCGTACGCCGGGCGCGAGGGCAAGCGCGAGGTCAAGCGCGAGGTCAAGCGCGAGGTCAAGCGCGAGGTCAAGTACTTGGCCGACATGGCGGCGCTGGCGCGCTGCTTCCTCGCGCGCGACGGCGTGCTGCGCGTGTCGGGCGGCGACGCCTGCACGGTGACCGACATGGCACAGTTTTATTCCTACCGCCGTGACGGCGTCACGGGGCGTCAAGCAAGTTTGATTTGGATCAAGTAAAAGGCGGGTAATTAACCAATACTTGCGTCATTGTTGGGCTGGGACTTGGGCGCCGACGGCGGCGCCGACGCGGTTGCGGCCCTGGCTGCGGCGGCCTTGGCTGCCTCGGCGTTGATCCTGGCGCGGCGGCGGCCGGAGCCGGCCAGGTAGTTCAAAATCGACAACGGCAACACGCAATAGAATAAAAAAGTCATAATTCCGGCTCCGATGGTGGTGGCGTCCGCCTCCACCACGGCCATCAGGCCGACAACAAAAATCCAGGCAACAAACACGATCCACATACGCAACCTCTATCAAAAACATTCAAAAAATGGACGCACAGATGAACATGCCCGATCCCCAAGAAGTGGCCAACGCCTGGATGTCGCAGTTTAGCGACCCCGCCGTCTGGCAAACCTGGTTCAAGCTGCCCGACCAGGCGGCCCCGGCCAATCCGCTCGCCGGCATGCTCAAGGATAGCGGCGTCAAGGTCGACCCGGTCGCGCTCGCCGCGCTCGAGGCCGACTACCTGGCCAAGGTCGGCGCATTGTGGCAGGATTTCATGTCGTCCAACCTGGCGCCGCCGGCCGACCGCCGCTTCGCCGCGCCCGAATGGCAGGCCAATCCGATGTCGGCCCTCGCGGCCGCCTCCTACCTGCTCAACGCGCGCTTTTTGACGGCGCTGGCCGAGGCGGTCGATGCGCCGGCGCGCGAGCGCCAGAAAATCAGCTTCGCGGTGCAACAGATGGTCGACGCCATGTCGCCCGCCAATTTTTTGGCCACCAACCCGGAAGCGCAAAAGCAACTCATCGAGACCAAGGGCGAGAGCCTGAGCAAGGGCCTGGCCAACCTGCTGTCCGACATGCAGAAGGGCCGCATTTCGCTGTCGGACGAGTCGGCCTTCGAGGTCGGCCGCAACGTGGCGACCTCGCCCGGCGAGGTCGTGTTCGAGAACGCGCTGTTCCAGTTGATCCAGTATACCCCGAGCACCGCCACGGTGCACCAGCGCCCCCTGCTGATGGTCCCGCCGTGCATCAACAAGTTCTACATCCTCGACCTGCAGCCCGAAAACTCGCTGGTGCGCTACGCCGTCGAGCAGGGCAACACGGTGTTCCTGGTGTCGTGGCGCAATCCCGACAAGTCGCTCGCGCACACGCGCTGGGACGACTACGTCGAGACGGGCGCGATCAAGGCGCTCGAGGTGGCGCGCGAGATCTCCGGCGCCGCGCAGGTCAACGCCTTCGGCTTTTGCGTCGGCGGCACCATTTTGAGCACGGCGCTGGCGGTGCTGGCCGCGCGCGGCGACCAGGCCGCCGCCAGCGTGACCTTGCTGACCACCTTGCTCGACTTCGCCGACACCGGCGTGCTCGAGGTCTTCATCGACGAAAGCCAGGTCGCCCAGCGCGAAAAATCCCTGGCCGCCGGCGGCCTGATGCCCGGACGCGACCTGGCCACGACGTTCTCGGCGCTGCGCCCGAACGACCTGGTCTGGAACTACGTCCAGTCCAACTACCTCAAGGGCAAGGAGCCGCCGCCGTTCGACTTGTTGTACTGGAATTCGGACAGCACCAATCTGCCGGGGCCGATGTTTTGCTGGTATCTGCGCAACACCTACCTCGAGAACAACCTCAAGGTGGCGGGCAAGCTCAACGTCGCCGGCAGCGCGGTCGACCTCGGCGCGATCGACGCGCCCGTGTTCGTCTACGGCTCGCGCGAAGACCACATCGTGCCCTGGCACGCTGCCTACGCCTCGATGCGGATCCTCAACCCCGGCAACGCCAAGGCCAACCGCTTTGTGCTGGGCGCCTCGGGCCACATCGCCGGCGTGATCAATCCGGCCTCCAAAGGCAAGCGCAGCTACTGGACCAACGATGCCAAGGCCAAGGGCGGCAAGGGCGCCAAGCCGCCCGAGCAGGACGCCTGGCTCGAGGGCGCGACCGAGCACAAGGGCAGTTGGTGGCCCGAGTGGGCGGCCTTCCTCGCCGAGCACGGCGGCAAGGACGTCAAGGCCCGCACCAAGCTGGGCAACGCCAAACACAAACCGGTCGAGGCGGCGCCGGGGCGCTATGTCAAGGTGCGCGCGGATTGAGAGGCTGAGTGGCGGTATTGACGTTTGGGTGCGCTGCAATAAGTGCGGCGCGCCGAAACGGAATGTGGTATTTTTTGGAGTATCCACTCTATAATGCGGGGAGCAGGCTTGACACCGGCGGACCGAAGTTCGCTTTTTCTTACGGCAGCATTCAAAATGCGTTGCGGCGCAATAAGTGGAACTTGAGATGAGTAGTGGAAAAAAAAGCACCGAACGCCTGATTAAAAAGTATCCGAATCGTCGCCTGTACGATACGCAGACCAGTTCGTACATCACGCTCACCGATGTCAAACAGTTGGTGCTCGACGCCGACGAATTCACCGTCATCGACGCCAAGTCGAACGAAGACCTGACCCGCAGCATCCTGCTGCAGATCATCCTCGAAGAAGAAGCCAACGGCGCGCCGATGTTCACCAGCGTGGTGCTGGCGCAAATCATCCGCTACTACGGCCACGCGATGCAGGGGATGATGGGCTCGTATCTCGAGAAGAACGTGCAGGCGTTCACCGACATCCAGGACAAATTCACCAGCGGCCACGCCGGCAACGTCGAGGGCAAGCCGTTCAGCCCCGAAATGTGGACCCAGTTCATGAACGTCCAGGGCCCGATGATGCAGGGCATGATGAACAACTACATCGACCAGAGTAAGAGCCTGTTCGTGCAGATGCAGGAGCAGATGCAGAGCCAGAGCAAGAACATTTTCGGCGTATTCCCGTTTCCGCCGGTGGACAAGAAGTAAACCGTTGTTGGGTGGTAAATTTAATAAATATCCGCGCCCTAAAAATATCAAGCACATCGTCCTCGCGGAGGCGGGGATCCATAGGGCGGTAGCTTAGAGCAACTGTTCCATGGGTCCCCGCCAAGGGGGGCGCCGAGCCCGAGGACGACGTTGGTTTGGTGGTCGGGTACGATGGGGGCGGCGATTCCTGCCGCAGTCCGTGCGCTGCCCGCGCTGCCCGCGCGCCGGCGCCGGCGCCCTCATTTGGCCCGGCCGCGCCCTTGCCGTCGTATAATGGAGGATTAGCCTGCCTTCACGTCGCCTCCACCATGTCCGAACTTCGCCGCATCCCCGTCCCTTCGTCCGCTCCAGCCCCGCTGGTCACCGCGCCCGTGGCCGCCCCCAAGGTCGGTTTCGTCTCGCTCGGCTGCCCCAAGGCGCTGGTCGACTCCGAGCAGATCCTGACCCAGTTGCGCGCCGAAGGCTACGAGACGGCCAAGTCCTACGCCGGCGCCGACCTCGTCATCGTCAACACCTGCGGCTTCATCGACGCCGCCGTGCAGGAGTCGCTCGACGCGATCGGCGAGGCGCTGGCCGAAAACGGCAGGGTCATCGTGACCGGCTGCCTGGGCGCCAAAAAAGACGCCGCCGGCGACGACATCATCATGAAGGTGCACCCCAAGGTGCTGGCCGTGACCGGGCCGCATGCGCTGGCCGAGGTCATGGACTCGGTCCACCTGCACCTGCCCAAGCCGCACGAGCCGTTCTTCGACCTGGTGCCGTCGCAGGGCGTCAAGCTGACCCCGAAGCACTACGCCTACCTCAAAATCTCCGAAGGCTGCAACCACCGCTGCAGCTTCTGCATCATCCCGTCGATGCGCGGCGACCTCGTCTCGCGCCCGATCGCCGACCTCATGCTCGAAGCCGAAAACCTGTTCAAGGCCGGCGTCAAAGAGCTGCTCGTGATCTCGCAAGACACCAGCGCCTATGGCGTCGACGTCAAGTTCCGCCTGGGCTTCTGGAACGGCCGCCCGGTCAAGACCCACATGACGCAGCTGGTCGAGGCGCTCGGCGAGCTGGCCAAGTCCTACGGCGCCTGGGTGCGCCTGCATTACGTCTACCCGTATCCGCACGTCGACCAGATCATCCCGATGATGAGCGGCGGCCATGTGCTGCCGTACCTCGACATCCCGCTGCAGCACGCCCATCCCGACGTCCTCAAGCGCATGAAGCGCCCGGCCAGCGGCGAGAAGAACATCGAACGCATCCAGACCTGGCGCGCGATGAACCCGGACCTGACGATCCGCTCGACCTTCATCGCCGGCTTCCCCGGCGAGACCGAGGCCGAGTTCGAGTACCTGCTCGACTTCCTCAAAGAGGCGCAGATCGACCGCCTCGGCTGCTTCGCCTATTCGCCCGTCGAAGGCGCGACCGCCAACCTGCTGGCCGACCCGGTGCCCGAAGAAGTGCGCGAGGAGCGCCGCGCGCGCGTCATGCTGCTGCAAGAGGAAATCTCGGCCAAGCGCCTGCAGGCCAAGGTTGGCAAGACGATCCGCGTGCTGATCGACGAGGTCAACCGCACCGAGGCGGTCGGACGCTCGTCGGCCGACGCCCCCGAGATCGACGGTGTGGTCCACATCAAGCGTTCGCTGGTGCCGGGCAAAAAGTTGACGGTGGGCGAATTCGCCGACGTCACCGTCACGTCCTCCGACGCGCACGACCTGTGGGCGTCGGTCGCCTAGGAGCCTGTCGGACTTAGGATCGTCGGCTGCAAAAAGTGCTGGACGGGCCATATTTCGCCGCTTTCTCGGCCAATAGCTCGCTATTGGCCCTGCGAAATCGTCAAAACCTGTCCTCGCCCAGCACTTTTTTCGCTTCGACTCCCTAAGTCCGACAGGCTCCTAGGACGGTGGTGATGGCGGCGGCAAGGCCCATTGCCTTGCCCGCCGCCTTGCAGGGCCGGGCCGCATGCTCCCCGGCCACCTCGCGCTGCCGTCGCGCGCACGATTGACCAATGCCGCCGCAAGAACGCCCGCCGCCGGCATAGAATGGTCGCGCGCCGGGCCGCCTGAATGCCGCCGGTCCGGTTCCGCACTTCGATCCCGAGGCGCCCATGAACCAACCCACGCGCTCCCAGCAAACCGCCCTGGTCCACAACGACTACCGCGCCCCGGCCGGCTTCGACGCCTTTCCGACGCCGGTCCACCGCGCCTCGACGGTGCTGTTCAAAAATGTCGAGGCCATGCGCTCGGAGCGCTGGAAGGACAAGAGCGCCTACACCTACGGCCTGCACGGCACCCCGACCACCTTCACGCTCGAGGCGCGCCTGGCCGCGATCGAGGACGGCCGCTTCTGCCTGCTCGCGCCGAGCGGCTTGGCCGCGATCGCGATGGTCAACTTCGCGCTGCTCAAGACCGGCGACGACGTGCTGCTGCCCGACAATGTCTACAAGCCGAACCGCGACCTCGGCAAGTGGCTCGGCAGCGACTTCGGCATCAGCGCGCGCTACTACGATCCGCTGGCCGGCGCGGCGCTCGCCGACCTGATCTTGCCCAACACCAGGCTGGTCTGGACCGAGGCGCCCGGATCGGTGTCGATGGAGGTGCCGGACCTGCCGGCCATCTGCAAGGCGGCGCACGAGCGGGGTGTGCCGGTAGCGCTCGACAACACCTGGTCGGCCGGCCTGGCCCTGCGCGGCTTCGCGCGCGGGGTCGACATCATCATGCAGGCGCTCACCAAATACCAGTCGGGCGGCTCCGACGTGCTGATGGGCGCGGTGATCACGCGCGACGCCGCGCTGGCCGGGCGCATCGCGCTGGCCCATGCGCGGCTCGGCCTTGGCGTGGGCGCGGACGACGCCTACCTGGTGCTGCGCGGCCTGCCCAGCCTGAAGCTGCGCTTCGCCGCGCACGACGCCGGCGCGCGCAAGGTGGCGGCCTGGCTCAAGGGCTGTCCCGAAATCGCCAGGGTGCTGCACCCGGCGTTCGCCGACTGCCCGGGGCACGCGATCTGGCGGCGCGACTTCGACGGCGCCGGCGGCCTGTTTTCGGTCGTGTTCGACGCCCGCTACAGCGAGCGCCAGACCGACCGCTTCGTCGACCGGCTCACGCTGTTCGGGATCGGCTACAGCTGGGGCGGCGCCAACAGCCTGGTCATGCCGTACCGTATCCAAGCGCTACGCGAGGACTGGCAGGGCGCGGGCATTCTGGTGCGGTTCAACATCGGGCTCGAAGACCCCGACGACCTGATCGCCGACCTCGCGAGCGCGCTGGCCGTGCTCTGAACGGCACGGACCAAAGAGCAAAAATGTACACATAGAAGCTGACCGCGGGCTGGGGCGACATGGATTTCAACGTCCACATGCCAATAGCTCGCTATTGGCACTGCGAAATCGTCAAAATATGACCTCGTCCAGCGTTTTTTTTGCCTCGACCGTTTCGCTTCGACTCCCTAAGCCCGGCAGGCTCCTAGCCGCACGCAGCGCCGCGGTGTCTCAGCCTCTCAGTCCATCGAGCGGTTGTTGTTTAGGTCGACAAAGCCGCGGATGACGCGGTAGCAGTACCAGATCCACAGGATGGCGCCGAGCAGCCAGCCGAACGGGATGCCGATGATCGTGAAGATCAGGAGCCAGGCGATCGCCATGCCGATCAGATAGATCCAGAAGGTGCGGATCATCCACGAATGGTGGCTGTAGACGAAGGTGCCGACGGTGTCGGGCCGTTTGACGTAGTTGACGATCAAAGGAATGATCGACAGCATTCCGAGCGAAAAGATGATGATCAGCCCGTGCGCCACGTACAAGATGCGCGCGAACTGTTTCGCGTCTTCGGTCCGGCTGTCGGTGGTCAGTTCTGGTGTCATGGGGAGTTCCTCCGGTCAATATTAGCCGATTGTACAGCGATTGTTGCCGAAGGCGCAGCCCGGCTGCGCCCTAGGAAACGCCCGCCTGCGATTTGGTCCAGGCGACGATGCTGCTGGCGTCCATGGCGCCGGCCTGGCGCGCCACCTCGCGTCCGCCCAGGAACAAGGCCAACGTGGGGATGCTGCGAATGTTGTAGCGCGCGCCCAGGTCCTGCACCGCTTCGGTGTTGACCTTGAGCAGGCGCACGCCCGGTTCGAGCTTTTGCGCCGCCAGGTGGTAGGCCGGCGCCATCATCTTGCACGGGCCGCACCATTCGGCCCAGAAATCGACCAGCACCGGGATGTCGTTGCGCGATATGTGCTTGGTGAAGCGGGCGCTGTCGACGTCGAGCGGCTCGGCGACGAACAGCGCGCGCGCGCACTTGCCGCAGGCCGGCACTTGGTCGAGGCGGGCGCGCTCGACCCGGTTGACGGCGTCGCAATGGGGACAGACGATGTGCAGGGGATCGCTCATGGTGTTTTTAACCTTTTCTGATTTTTAATGCCGGCGTCCGCGGTGGCCGCGGTGTGTGTGGTGGCCCCGAGGGCTGAAACGCCCGCGGTGGCCGAGGTATTGCCTGTGCGCGAAGTACTGCCTGTGCCCAAAATGAAGGCTGTGTTCAGCATCCCAGTGGCGCCCGAAATTGAATCCGAGCCCAAGGCTGATGGGCGGCGCGTAATAGTTTTGCTGCGGCTGGTAGTAGTATGGCTGATAACCCTGCTGATAACCCGGCTGATAATACGGCTGATAATACGGCTGATAATACGGCTGCGGATTGAGCCGCGGCCGGTACACTGGCGCCGGGTCGACCGGGCGCGAGGAGAATTCGACCGCCGTCCCATCGGGCGAGCCCGACGCCACGCGCGCGGCGGTGCCGGGCGGCACCGGCGTGACGGAAACGACGCGCCACTCGTGCGGCGCGGGGTTGGTGTTGGTGGCGTAAGGTCCATACGGATCGGTGGCGCATCCCGTGAGCGCAAGCAGCGCTGCAAAAACGATAGGTACTTTCATGGGGCCCTCCTGCTTCAAATGGTATAACTATAAGAAGTTTTAAGGCGCACCGCCCACGAATTACAGCTTGTTACATTTGGGCCGCAGTTCTAGACGAGGATGGTCAGCAGTCCATCGAGGCCGCTGAAATCGAGCGCGACGCTGGCCTGCTCGCGCACCACCGGCTTGGCGCGGAACGCCACCGACAGGCCGGCGATGCCCATCATTTTAAGGTCGTTGGCGCCATCGCCCATCACGATCGCCTGCGCCGGGCTGATGCCCATCTCGCGGCACACGCGCTCGACCGTGCGCATTTTCTCGTCGGCGTTGACGATGCCGCCAACCACCCGTCCTGTCAGCTTGCCGTCGACGATCTCGAGCACGTTGGCGTGGGTGTAGTCCAGATTGAGGCGCGCCTTGAGCCGCTCGGTGAAAAAGCTGAATCCGCCCGACACCAGCAGCGTTTTGAGGCCGGCCGCCTGGACCGCGGCCAGCATCGCCTCGCCGCCCATCGAAATGCGCAGCCGCTCGTCGTAGACGCGCTCGAGCGCGCCCGCGTCGAGCCCCTTGAGCAGGGCCACGCGGCGCGTCAGGCTCTCGGAGAAATCGAGCTCGCCACGCATGGCCGCCTCGGTGATCGCCGACACCTGCGCCTTGAGCCCCTGCATGTCGGCGATCTCGTCGATGCATTCGATCGTGATCAGGGTCGAGTCCATGTCCATGGCGACGAGCTTGAAGTCGCCCAGCGTGCGCCCGGCCGGGATGAAGGTCGCGTCGAGCCCGGCCGCGCGCGCGGCGATGCTGACGGCCTGGCGCGCGGCGGGCGATTTGTCGACCTGCTCGCAGCGGAGCGCGTGCGCGCCGATCGGCACCATGCGCGCGCCGGCATCGAGGGCGGCGACCCGCTTGAGGGTGTCGGGGGTGGCGTTCGGGCCTTGTAAAACCAGGTTCATCATGGGGCGGGGAGCGTTTTACGCTAACAGTTGTTTGATCGTTTGCTTGACCTGGGTCACGCGCGCGGCGAGGTCCGGCATGGCGGCGGTGATGCGCAGCTTGTCCTGGCCGGCCAGCTTGATGTGCTTGTTTTTCTGGATCAGCGCGATGATGCGCATCGAGTCGATGGGCGGGTTGACCATGAACTGCAGGCTGGCCGCCTCGCCGTGGGCGTCGATTTTTATGATGCCGACCGCCTTGGCGGCGATGCGCAGGCGGTGCGTTTCGATCAGTGCCTTGACCGGGTCGGGTAGCTTGCCGAAGCGGTCGATCAGCTCCTCCTGCATGTCGTCGATTTTCTCGGCGCCGTTGCAGTTGGCCAGCCGCTTGTAGATCGACAGGCGCTCGTGCACATCGCCGCAGAAGTCGGCCGGCAGCAGGGCCGGCACGTGCAGGTTGATTTCGGTGGTCGTCGCCAGCGGCGCGGCCAGGTCCGGCTCCTTGCCGGCCTTGAGCGAGCGCACCGCCTCGCTGAGCATGTCGGAGTACAGCTGGAAGCCGATCTCGAGCATCTCGCCCGACTGGTTCTCGCCCAATACCTCGCCGGCGCCGCGGATCTCGAGGTCGTGCATCGCCAAAAAGAAGCCGCTGCCCAGTTCCTCCATCTGCTGGATCGCGTCGAGGCGGCGCTGCGCCTGTTTGGTCAGGCCGCTCACGTCGGTCACCAGCAGGTAGGCGTAGGCCTGGTGGTGCGAGCGGCCCACGCGCCCGCGCAACTGGTGCAGCTGCGCCAGGCCGAACTTGTCGGCGCGGTGCATGATGATGGTGTTCGCGGTCGGCACGTCGATGCCGGTTTCGATGATGGTCGTGCACAGCAAGATGTTGAAGCGCTGCGCGACGAAATCGCGCATCACGCGCTCGAGGTCGCGCTCGTGCATCTGACCGTGGGCGACGCCGATGCGCGCCTCCGGCAGCAGCTCGGTGAGCATCGCCATGCGGTTCTGGATGGTCTCGACCTCGTTGTGCAAAAAGTAGATCTGGCCGCCGCGTTTGAGTTCGCGCAGGCAGGCCTCGCGGATCACCGAGCTGTCTTCGGAGCGCACGAAGGTCTTGATGGCGAGCCGTTTTTGCGGCGCGGTCGCGATGATCGAGAAATCGCGCAGGCCTTCGAGCGCCATGCCGAGCGTGCGCGGAATCGGGGTCGCGGTCAGGGTCAGCACGTCGACCTCGGCGCGCAGCGCCTTGAGCGCCTCCTTCTGGCGCACCCCGAAGCGGTGCTCCTCGTCGATGATGACCAGGCCCAGGCGCGTGAACTGGACGTCCGGCGAGAGCAGCTTGTGGGTGCCGATCACGATGTCGAGCGTGCCGTCGGCCATGCCCTTGATGGCGGTGTTGATCTCTTTGCCGGTGCGAAAGCGCGACAGCTCGGCGATGCGCACCGGCCAGTCGGCGAAGCGGTCGGCGAAGGTTTGCGCGTGCTGCTCGGCCAGCAGCGTGGTCGGCGCCAGGATCGCCACCTGCTTGCCGCCCATGACGGCGATGAAGGCCGCGCGCAGCGCCACCTCGGTCTTGCCGAAGCCGACGTCGCCGCACACCAGGCGGTCCATCGGTTTGCCCGAGGTCATGTCCTTGATGACGTTGGTGATCGCCTCGGCCTGGTCGGGGGTCTCCTCGAAGCCGAAGCTGTCGGCGAAGTTCTGGTAGTCGTGCGACGAGTATTCGAAGGCGTGGCCCTGGCGCAGCGCGCGCCGCGCGTACAGGTTGAGCAGTTCGGCGGCGGTGTCGCGCACCTGTTCGGCGGCCTTGCGCTTGGCTTTTTCCCACTGGCCCGAGCCGAGCGAATGGAGCGGCGCGTCCTCGGGCGAGGCGCCCGAATAGCGCGAGATCACATGCAGTTGCGAGACCGGCACATAGAGCTTGGTGTCCTTGGCGTACTCGAGATGCAAAAACTCGGTCTCGCCTTCGCCCAGGTCCATGCTGGCCAGGCCCATGTAGCGTCCGATGCCGTGGTTGATGTGCACCACCGGGTCGCCGATCTTGAGCTCGGAGAGGTCGCGCACCATCGACTCGACCTGGGTCGCGCCCTCCTGCTTCTTGTTGCCGACTCGCCGACCCGAGCCCGCATAGAGCTCCGTCTCGGTGATGAAGACCAGGTCGCCGGCCGCGTCGCCGTGGAGCGCGAAGCCGGTCTGCAGCGGCGCCACGCCGAGCGCGAGCGGGGCGTCGGATTGGCGGAAACCCTCGAAGCCCTCGACCGGCGCCGGGGCCAGCGCGTATTCGTTGAAATACTGCTGCAGCGTTTCGCGGCGCCCGTTCGATTCGGCGCAGATCATCACGCGCTGCTTGTTTTGCAGCAGGAACGCGCGCAGGTTGGTGAGCGGGTCGTCGATGCGGCGGTTGACGGCGATGTTCGGGATCGGCGCCGACAGCTCCGACGGCACCGAGTCGGCGTCCTTGGTGACGACCCAGCGGCCGTAGGGCTTGGCCAGCGTGAAGAAGTCCTCGTCGCTCAGAAACAGTTCGTCGGGCGCGAGGATGGGGCGCTCGCGGTCGGCCTTGAGGAAGCGGTAGCGCGATTCGGTGTCGGTCCAGAAGCGCTTGATGGCGCCGTCGATGTCGCCCACCAGCGCCAGGCTGGCGCCGGCCGGCAGGTAGTCGAACAGGGTCGCGGTTTGCTCGAAGAACAGCGGCAGGTAGTACTCGATTCCGGCCGAGGCGATGCCGCTGCTGATGTCCTTGTACACCACCGAGCGCGAGGGGTCGCCCTCGAAGCGCTCGCGCCAGCGGCTGCGGAAGGTGGTGCGCGCGGTGTCGTCCATCGGGAATTCGCGCCCCGGCAGCAGGCGCACCTCGCGCACCGGGTACAGCGAGCGCTGGGTGTCGGCGTCGAAGGTGCGGATGGTTTCGATCTCGTCGCCGAACAGGTCGAGCCGGTACGGCAGCACCGAGCCCATCGGAAACAGGTCGAGCAGGCCGCCGCGCACCGAGTATTCGCCGGGCGACATGACCTGCGAGACGTGGGTGTAGCCGGCCAGCGTCAGTTGCGACTTGAGGCGCGCCGCGTCGAGATTTTCGCCCTGCTTGAAAAAGAAGGTGTAGGCGGCCAAAAACGCGGGCGGCGCGAGGCGCACCAGCGTGGTGGTGGCGGGCACGATCAGGACGTCGCAGGCGCCGCTTTGGATCTCGTGCAGCGTGGCGAGGCGCTCCGAGACCAGGTCCTGGTGCGGCGAGAAGGCGTCGTAGGGCAGGGTCTCCCAGTCCGGCAGCAGGTGGCAGGCCAGCTTGGCGTCGGCGAACCAGGGGATTTCGCCGAGCAGGCGCTGGCCGTCGCTGGCGTTGGCCACGACCACGGTGAGCATCTGCTTGCGTGATTTGAGTTCGAGCGCCGCCATGGCCAGGGCGTAGGCGTCCGCTGAACCGTACAAGGTCGGAAGGGCGAAGCGGGTGCCGGCTTTGGGCAGGGATTTTATTAAATCGAAAGGCATGCAGGCGGCGGAGCGGGGTGGGGTTTGGTGGGCTTAATTATAGTCGAACAGGCCACGCGGCGTTGACGCGCCGCCGTCACCACATCGTCCCCGCGAAGGAGGGGATCCATAGATCATTTGTTCATCGGTAAACCAAATGAAATACGCTAGGCTCAACGCAGGCGCACTATGGGGGCAGGCATGCCTCCCCACCAAGGGGGGGCGCCGAGCCCGAGGACGACGTGTTTAAGGCAGTGGCCGGCGGTTGGCGATGCCGAAGGGAACGTGCACCATCGGGATGGTGCCGCCGGGCGAGGCCTTCAAGTGCGTAATCTGGTCGTCGAAGAAAATGTGCGGCTTGAACACGCCGAGCACGCGCGCCTTGTCCATGCCGCCGAGGAAAAACGTCTCGTTGGCCGACACGCCCCAGCTCTTGAGCGTGGTCACCACGCGCTCGTGCGAGGGCGCGTTGCGCGCCGTGATGATCGCGATCCGCAGTATCTTTTTATACGCCGGGTCGCGCCGCTGCATGCGCTCCTCCATGCGCTGCATCATCGCCAGCCGCTGGAACATGTCGGCCAGCGGGCCCGGACGGTGCGGTGTGGCCATGTGCAAGGTCTCGTGCGCGTGGAATTCGTCGAGGTCGTTGTTTCTCTTGAACACGGTCTCGGACTCGTCGTCGGCGATCACGCCGTCGAAGTCGAACGCGACCCGCAACTCGGTGTCCTCGTCCTGGTCGTCGATCGCCGACGGCAGCACCAATCCGGCCGGGTAGTCGGCCGCGATGGCGTTCTTGACATCGTCCTCGTTGGCGCTCAGGAACAGCGAGGCGTTGAAGGCGGGCAGGTAGGTGTAGGGCGACTTGCCCGTCATGAAGGCCGCGCGCGAAATGTCGAGCCCGTAATGGGCGATCGAGCGCATCACGCGCAGACCGGTCTCGGGCGAATTGCGCGAAAACAGCACCACTTCGACCGGCGTCTGGCGCGGGAAGCACTTGTTGATGTTCAAGAAGCGCCGGATGAACGGGAACGCCACCCCCTTGTCGAGGATGACGTCGAGATTGCTCTCCTGGTACTTGCGGTATTCGTCCGGTCCGCTGTCGAGGTAGACCTGGTGCGATGCGGTCAGGTCGAACAGGGCGCTCGAGGCGACCCCGATGACCAGCTTGTGCTCAATCTGAAACGGCATCGTGATCCTTGTTTTGCGGTTGCAATAAAAGCCATTTTAACCGAGCGCGCGCGGCCGTGTCAGTTGGCGTGCGGCAGCTCGATCCGGACCTCGGTCGGCCCAGCCGACGGGACCTGTGGCAGCGGCGGCAATGGATCCGGCGCAGGCGCGTCCATCGGCTCGTCCATCGGCGCGCCGTCCGGATCGCCCGGCGCGCGCGGCAAGTCCCAGGGGTCGACGTCGATCGCGCGGACCTCGGGCTGGCCCAGGTATTCGGTGTAGTTCCAGTCGTCGCCGTCGCGGGTGAGTCCCTCGGGGACCGGGCGCTCCTGCTCGGGGCGTTTGGCCAGCGCCACGCGCATGTAGTCGACCCAGATCGGCATCGCCAGCGTGGCGCCGAATTCGCGCCCGCCGAGCGACCTCGGTTCGGCGTAACCCATCCACGCCACGCCGACCACGTCGCCGCCGTAGCCGGCGAACCAGCCGTCGATGGCGTCGCTGGTGGTGCCGGTCTTGCCGGCGATGTCGGCGCGGCCCAGCTTTTGGGTGGCGGCCGCGCCGGTGCCGTAGCGCGCCACGTCGCGCAGCATGCTGTCGACCAAAAAGGCGTTGCGCTCGTCGATCACGCGCTCGCCGCCCTGGCCCGCGACCGGCGGCGTGGCCTGCGCCAGCAGCTTGCCATTGCCGTCGCGGATGCTGGCGATCAGGTGGGGCTGCACCCGGTAGCCGCCGTTGGCGAACACCGCGTAGGCGACGGCCATCTGCTGCGGCGTGACGGCGCCGGTGCCGAGCGCCATGGTCAGGTTTTGCGGATGGCGCGCCGCGTCGAAGCCGAAGTGCCCGAGGAACTGGTGCGTGAAAGGGATCGAGGCGGCGCGCAGCACGCGCACCGAGACCACGTTCTTCGAGTGCGCCAGCGCGTGGCGCATCGTGATCGGGCCTTCGAACTTGAAGTCGTCGTTTTGCGGCGACCAGGTGTTGCCGGCGTTTTCGCCCGGCAGGTCGAGCGCCTCGTCGAGGATCAGGGTGCCCGGGCCGAAGCCCTTTTCGAGCGCGGCCGAATACACGAACGGCTTGATGGCCGAACCGGGCTGGCGCCAGGCCTGGGTCACGGCGTTGAACGGGCGCATATTGAAGTCGAAGCCGCCCACCAGCGCGCGGTAGGCGCCGGTGTTGGCGTCGAGCGCGACAAAGGCGGCCGACACCTGCGGCACCTGGCTGATGGCCCAGGCCTTTTTGGCGTTCTGGGTGATCCGGATCACCGCGCCCGGCACCAGTTTGAGCGCCGGCTTGGCGTTGGCCCTGAGCGCGGCCGTCGCCAGACGCAGTCCGTCGCCCTTGATCTCGATGATGTCGCCGCCGGCCGTTTCGACCGACACCAGCTTGGGCGTGGCGTACCTGACCACCACCGGGACCAGGCGGTCGACCCGCGGCCGCTTGCCCAGCGCCTCGTCGATCGCCTCCTCGCGCTCGTCGTCGGCCGCGGGCAGGTCGATGAAGCCCTCGGGCCCGCGGTAGCCGTGCCGCAGGTCGTAGTCGAGCACATTGCGGCGCAGCGACTCGTAGGCCGCGTCCTGGTCGGCCTTGCGGATCGTGGTGACGACCACGATGCCGCGCGTGTAGGCCTCCTCCTTGTACTGCGCGTAGACGGCCTGGCGCGCTAGTTCGGCCACGTACTCGGCGCGCGTCTCGAACTCGAGTCCCTTGGTGTTGACGCGCAGCGGCTCGGCCAAGGCCTGGCGGTACTGCGCCTCGCTGATCTGGCCCTGGCTGCGCAGGCTGCGCAACACGCTCATCTGGCGTTGCTTGGCCTTTTTGGGATTGACCGCCGGGTTGTTGCGCGCCGGGTTTTGCGGCAACCCGGCCAGCATCGCGGTCTCGGCGAGCGAGAGCCTCTCGAGCGGCTTGCCAAAATAGGTGCGCGCGGCGCTGCCGAAGCCGTAGGCGCGCTGGCCCAGGTAGATGTGGTTCAGGTACAGCTCGAGGATCTGGTCCTTGTTGAGCGCGCGCTCGATCTTGTAGGCCAGCGCGATCTCGTTGAGTTTGCGCGAGACCAGTTTTTCGCGCGAGAGGAAGAAATTGCGCGCCACCTGCATCGTGATGGTCGAGGCGCCCTCGCGGAAACGCCCGCCCATGTTCGACCTGGCCGCGCCCAGCGCGCGGATCCAGTCGATGCCGCCGTGCGCGTAAAAGCGCTTGTCCTCGATCGCGAGCACGGCCTTTTTGATCATGTCGGGCATTTTGCTGACCGGGATGAAGTCGCGGTGCTCCTCGCCGAACTCGCCGATCAGGACGTTGTCGGCGGTATAGATGCGCAGCGGAACCTTCGGCTTGTAGTCGGTGACGGCGTCGATGTCGGGCACGTTTGGCGCGACGACGATGAAATAGTAGGCCGCCGCGCCGAGCAAGGTGATGACGCCGGTGGCGAACAGCGCGGCAAGCGTGATGAGGACGGTGCGGCGCCTCGGCCAGGTCCAGGAGGAGATGTTCGTTAGGCTCAACTGATGCTTTCAGGGCGGAGCCGGTCGGGGAACGCCGGCCCTACGCAGGAAATTATAAGTCATCGTTCTGCGCGCGCGCAGCCCGGCGATCTCTCGGTGCAAGTTTGTGGGGAAGTACCTCCGGGCGGTACGCGGCGGTGCGCCGCGCGCCCCCGCGCGCGAATGTTTACACGTAGGCGAGGTCGTGTTGGCGGATGGTGCGCTCGAGCCAGTCGTCGCAATCGCTGAAGCGAAAGCCGAGGCCGGCCGCGCGGGCGGTGTCGAGCATGAACGGGTACGCGTAGTCGAACGGGCTCAGCACGCCTGTCGGCGCCGCGGACGCGGCCGGCAGCGTGCGGACCGGGGCGTCGAGCGCCATGCCCACGCGGTGCGCCAGGTCGAACGCCGACAGCGCCCCGCCGCAGGCCGCGTTGACCGGGCCCTTGAAGTCCTGCATGCCGACCCAGGCCAGGAAGCAACTGGCCGACTGCGCGCTCAAAAACGAGCTCGCCGCCGCCGAATTCGAGTAGCGCAACGGCGCGTAGGTCCGGACCAGGTCGACGTAGTGCGCGGTGCGGCCCGTGAAATCCTCATCGGGGCCGCCCAGCACATGGCCCAGGCGCACCGTCACCAGCGGCAGCGAGCCGTCGCGGTACAGGTAGGCCTCGGCCTGCAGCTTGCCGGCCACGTAGCTCTGGCTCGCCAGCGAGGTGTCGTGCCACGGATAATTGGTGTCGATGGGCTGGGCCATGATATCGAGGTCGGCCTCGGCGAAGGCGCCGTCCTGCCGGCCAAGCAGGCCGCGGTAGACCTCGATCGAGGAGGCCATGACGTAGCGCCCGACCTTGCCGCCGAAGACCTTGGTCGCAATGGCGGCGTCGCGCGGGTTGTAGCAAAGCTGGTCGTACACCACGTCGTAGGCGGGCTTGCCGGCGAAGGCTGCCAGCATGGCGCGCTCGTCGCGCCGGTCCACCACGATGCGCGCGATGCGCGCGCCGAACGGGTCGTGGGTGCGCCCGCGGGTGGCGATCGTGACCTGGTCGCCGGCCGTGAGCAGGCGCTGGACCAGCATTTTTCCGATGAAGCGGGTGCCGCCGACAAGCAATATATTCTTGCGCATGGTATTTCTTGGGAGAATGACGTATATTTTCTTATCATTGGATCAATACATCAAGCGAGAAAAAATCACCTTATGACTAAGAATAACTTACGCTCGGGCGTGCCATGAAGCAACTGCGCAGCCTTTCAGGCCTGCTCGACTTCGATTGCGCGGCGCGCTGGGGCAGTTTCAAGCTGGCGGCGCAGGAGCTGCACAAGACCCCCGCCGCGATCAGCCAGCAAGTCAAGCATTTGGAGGAGATGCTCGGATTCGCGCTTTTCATACGCCACCCGCGCCACATCACGCTCACGGCCAAGGGGCAGGAGCTGGCGATCACGGTCGGGCGAATGCTCGGCGAGCTGCGCGCCAAGATCGGCGCGCTCGAGGGCGGCGACGAGGAGACCATCTTGCGCATCTCGACGACGCACTCGTTCGCGATCAAGTGGCTGGTGCCGCGCATGCACCGCTTCACCAAGCTGTATCCCGAACTCGACATCCGGCTCGACTCGAACGACGCCCAGGTCAGCCTCGAGGACGACAGCACCGACGTGGCGGTGCGCTACGGGCCGGTGACCGACGGCGACCCGGCACTGCTGTTCCGCGAGCGCCTGATCGCCGTCTACAGCCCCGACCTGCTGGCAAACGGCCAGACCGAACTGACGCTGGCCGACCTGCCCAGGTTCCCGTTGCTGTACGAGACGTCGACCGAGATGTGGCTGCATCTGCTCAAGGAGAACAAGGCGTTGAAGGGTAAATACGACTTCTCGCGCGGCTACAGCCATTGGGGCGTGCTGGCGCAGGCGGCGGTGGCGGGGCAGGGCATCGCGCTGGTCGGCTACGGGATCGCCTGCCAGGATATTTTGAAAGGCTCGCTGCGCCAGATTAACTGCCGCAGCCCGGCCTTCGGGCGCGGCTACCGGTTTTTGGTCAACAGCCGCAAGGAGGGCATGCCCAAGGTGCAGCGCTTCCGCGCCTGGCTGGTGGCCGAGATGGACGAGATGCAGCGCACCCTCGGCGCGTAGGCGCGGCGGGCGAAAAAAAACGGCGGCCCGGAGGCCGCCGTTTTCATGTGCGGTGCGCGGTTTACTTCACGCCGTGCATCAGCTTCTGGATCAGCGGTGCGATCAGGAACAGGATAATGCCGGCGCCAAGCAGGCAGAAGAAGCCCATCTTGTAGCCATCGAGCGCGGATGTCACGGTCATGCCTCCGGCGCCGCTGACATGGCTGGCGAAGATGCCCGACAGGTTGTTGCCGATACCGGTCGAGAGGAACCAGCCGCCCATGCCGAGGCCGACGAGGCGCACCGGCGCGAGCTTGGTGACCATCGACAGGCCGATCGGGGACAGGCACAATTCGCCGACCGACTGGATCACGTAGACCATGAACAGGGTCCAGAACGGGATCTTGCCGCTGCCGTCGACGAGCTGCGACAGTGCGAACACGAGCAGGGCGAACGCGGCGGCGTTGCCCAGCAGGCCCAGGCCGAATTTGCGTGGAATCGATGGATTGGCATTGCGCTTTGCCAGCACGACCCAGAGCCAGGCCATCACTGGTGCGAATGCGAAAATGGCGATCGAATTGACGGACTGGAACCAGGCGACAGGAAACTCCATGAAGCCGAGGTCGCGGTCGACGATTTCGTCGGCCAGGAAGGTGAACGAACTGCCAGCTTGTTCGAAGAACATCCAGAACATGATGTTGAACACGAAAATGATCAGCATGGCGATGGTCTTGTCGCGCGCCACTTTGCCGTCGCGGATGCCTTCGGCCATGATCACGATCATCAGGCCGACCATCAGCGCGCTCAGGATCCACTGCAAGGTTCCCGCGCCGAGCGCGAGCAGCATGAAGATCACTGGAATGACGCACAACGCGCCGACGGTCACATAAATCATGCGCTTCTTGTCTTGCTGATCCGCTTCAGGGGCGCCGATGCCTTTGAGCTGGGCGCGGCCGATCACAAACCAGATCAGGCTGATCAGCATGCCGATACCGGCGGCGATGAACACGACCTTGTACGATGGCATGTCACCCGTGTTGAACACGCGCTTTGCGAGGATCTCGGTGAAGATCGGTGCGAAGAAGGCGCCAAGGTTGATACCCATGTAGAAAATCGTGAAACCGCTGTCGCGGCGCGGGTCGTCGAGCTTGTACAGCTTGCCGACCATGGTCGAGATGTTCGGTTTGAACAGGGAGTTACCGACAATGATCGTCGCCAGGCCGGCGTTGAAGATCATTTGATCTGGCATCGAGATCATGAACAGGCCGGCCGCCATGAAGACGGCGCCGACCAGGATCGAGCGCTGATAGCCGATGACCTTGTCGGCGACGTAGCCACCGAAGACGGCGCCGGCATACACCAGCGCGAGATAGGAGCCGTAGGTCAGGTTGGCGGAGCTTTGGCCCGCCTTGTCGCCGCCGTGGAACTGTTCGACGATATAGAGCACGAGGGCCCAGCGAATGCCGTAGAAAGCGAAACGCTCCCAGAATTCGGTCATGAACAACATCCAAAGCGGGGCTGGGTGGCCCATGATCTGCTTGAATTCTGGAATTTTGACTTCCTGGATAGGTGTGGTAGCCCCGCTCATGCGGTATCTCCTAATTTAGTTTTTATGAATGGTTAAATCATATGGTGCTCACAGACCCACCCGAAGCGAGGTTGTGCTTGGGGCGACCTTGGGAATTCCAATAGGGCTGCATTTTAATGTAAATCGGCGATTGCAAGCGAACTTTTGCCCGATGTGGTATTCGGAGCGCCCAAGGAGCGGCATACCCTGCGCTCGCTCAGTTCAATCGGCAACACAGAGGTGGCCGAGTTGTCGTATATTGGCATTGCACACTGGCGCTGCACACATTGGCGTTGCACACATTACTGTTACATCCGAATTCGAAAAAGGAATCTGCCCTATGGAACACGACGTCGTAGATACCCTGATTTCACCGGAGGGCCACCTGGAGGTGCTGTCGAAGGCAGAAGTGGCAAAACTGCTCGACACCAGCCAAAGCGGCCTGTATAAAATTTTCCGCAGTTGCGCTCTGGCGGTGCTTAACTGCGGCAGCTCGAGCGACGACGGCAAGGAATTGCTCGAGCGCTACAAGTCGTTTGACATCACGATCGTCCAGCGCGAGCGCGGGATCAAGCTCGAGATCAAGGGCGCGCCGGCGATCGCCTTCGTCGACGGCAAAATGATCAAGGGGATCCACGAGCACCTGTTCGCCGTACTGCGCGATATCATTTTTGTAAGTAACGAGGTGATTGGCAATCCCAACTTCAACCTCGCCACGAGCGAAGGGATCACCGATTCGGTGTTCCACATCCTGCGCAACGCCAACATCATGCAGCCGGACCTCAATCCGAACCTGGTGGTTTGCTGGGGCGGGCACTCGATCAGCCGGATCGAGTACGACTATTCAAAAATGGTCGGCTACCAGATGGGCTTGCGCGACCTCGACATTTGCACCGGCTGCGGGCCGGGCGCGATGAAGGGGCCAATGAAAGGGGCGACCATCGGGCACGCGAAACAGCGTTTGTCGGGCGGGCGTTATTTGGGCATTTCGGAGCCGGGGATTATCGCGGCCGAATCGCCCAATCCGATCGTCAACGACCTGGTGATCATGCCCGACATCGAAAAACGGCTCGAAGCGTTTGTGCGCACGGGGCACGGGATTATCGTGTTCCCGGGCGGGGCGGGGACGGCCGAGGAGATTTTGTACATACTCGGCATCCTGCTGCATCCCGAAAACGCCGAAATGCCGTTTCCGCTCTTGTTCACCGGGCCTGAAACGTCGCGCGAGTATTTTAGGCAGATCAACCAGTTTATCGGCGATACGCTGGGGCCGGAGGCGCAAGGGCGCTACAAGATCATTATCGACGATCCGAAGGCGGTGGCGCAGGAGATGGTGGTCGGGATCCGGGCGGTGCGCGAGTTCCGCAAGTCGCGCAGCGACGCTTATTACTTCAACTGGCTGCTCCGGATCGACCACGAGTTCCAGCGTCCGTTCAAGCCGACGCACGAGAACATGCGCAACCTGAGCTTGCACAAGGACCAGGAGGCGCATCTGTTGGCGGCCAACCTGCGGCGCGCGTTTTCGGGCGTGGTCGCCGGCAACGTCAAGGATGAGGGGATTCGCGCGATCGAAAAGCATGGGCATTTCGAGATTCACGGGGATCCGGCGATCATGGGGCCGATGGACAAGCTGCTGTCGTCGTTCGTGTTGCAGAGCCGGATGAAGTTGCCGGGGAAGGAATACATTCCTTGTTATCGCGTGATTCAGTAAGTGACGATGGATAAAAAAACGCTGCCCTCGGGCAGCGTTTTTTTACATCGTCATCCCCGTGCCACCCGGTCCGTCCCGCGCGCCTGCCTCGTCATTCCCGCGCCCCTCCCTCGTCATTCCCGCGCAGGCGGGAACCCATGCTGAGCATCCTGTCACGCAGCGCATCCAATTTATTGTTGAGCGCGATTGCCGCATGTCTGCACGCTCAGCATGGGTCCCCGCTTTCGCGGGGATGACGACAAATTTTTTCGCGGGGATGACGGGTAGGCAGGCGGCTAGTCCTCGCGCCGCAGGTGCGGGAACAAAATCACGTCGCGGATGTTCGGCGAATCGGTGATCAGCATCATCAAGCGGTCGATGCCGATGCCGCAACCGCCGGCCGGCGGCATGCCGTATTCGAGCGCGCGGATGTAGTCGGCGTCGTAGAACATCGCCTCCTCATCGCCTGCATCCTTGGCCGCGACCTGCGCCAGGAAGCGCGCCGACTGGTCTTCGGCGTCGTTCAACTCCGAGAACCCGTTGGCAATCTCACGCCCGACAATGAACAGCTCGAAGCGCTCGGTAATGCCCGGAACCGTGTCCGAGGCGCGTGCCAGCGGCGACACTTCCGCCGGGTAGTCGACGATATAGGTCGGCTCCCACAGCTGCGACTCGGCCGTCTCTTCGAACAGCGACAATTGCAGCGCGCCCAAGCCGGCGGTGGCGAACGGCTTGACGCCGAATTTCTTCAGCTCGGCCTTGATGAACTCGGCGTCGTGCAGCTGCTCGTGCGTGTAGTGCGGCGCGTACTTGTTGATCGCGCCGACGATGGTCATGCGGTGGAACGGCTTGGACAGGTCCAGCTCCTTGCCGCCATAGCTCAGCACCGCGGTGCCGTGCGCATCGACCGCGGCCTGGCGGATCACCGCCTCGGTGAAGTCCATGAGCCACTGGTAGTCGACATACGCCGCATAGAACTCCATCATCGTGAATTCAGGATTGTGGCGTGGCGAGACGCCCTCGTTGCGGAAGTTGCGGTTCACCTCGAACACCCGGTCGAAGCCGCCAACCACCAAGCGCTTGAGGTAGAGCTCCGGCGCGATCCGCAGGTACATCTCCATGTCGAGCGCGTTGTGGTGCGTGACGAACGGCTTGGCCGCGGCGCCGCCTGGAATCACGTGCAGCATCGGCGTCTCGACCTCCATGAAGTCGTTTTTTTCCATGAAGCGGCGGATCGACGACATCGCGGCGGTGCGCGCTTTGAACGTGCGGCGCGTCTCTTCGCTCATGATCAGGTCGACGTAACGCTGGCGGTACTTGGTCTCCTGGTCGGCCAGGCCGTGGAATTTGTCCGGCAGCGGACGCAGCGACTTGGTGATCAGGCGCAGCGCCGTCACCTTGACGGTCAGCTCGTCGGTCTTGGTCTTGAACAGCGAGCCCTCGACGCCGAGGATGTCGCCCAGGTCGTAGTGGTGCAGGGCGGCCATCGCCGCCTCGCCGGTTTTGTCGAGCGTGACGTAGATCTGGATGCGGCCGTCGGCGCGCGCGCCGGAGGAATCCTGCAGCACCGCGAACACCGCCTTTTTGCCGGCTTCGCGGCGCAGCATCATGCGGCCGGCAATGACGACCGGGACTTCGTCGGCTTCGAGTTCCTCGCGCGTCTTGGCGCCGAACCGTTCCTTGAGCTCAGCCATCTTGTGCTGCGGGCGGAAGTCGTTCGTGAAGGCCACGCCTTGGGTGCGGATCTGCGCCAGTTTGGCGCGCCGCTCGGCGATGATCTTGTTTTCGTCTGCCGGCGCTGCGGCTTGGTCCTGGATGTCGGTCGTCATTGTAGGTGTCGATTAAATGTATGAATGGTGTGGTCAGGCGGCGAACAAGGCGTCGATCGTGAACGCCGAAAAATCGCTGGCGATGTGGATTACGTTGTCGAATTCGGCGAACGCGGACGCGGGCAGGGTGGTCGTGAGCACAACGGCGCGCATGCCGGCGCGGCGCGCCGCCTCCACGCCGAGCGGGGCGTCCTCGAACACGATGCAGTGTTCCGGCGCCACGCCGCAGCGCTCGGCCGCGAGCAAGAACACGTCGGGCTCGGGCTTGCCGCGCGCGACATCTGCGGCGCCGACGATGGCGTCGAAATGGCGG
Organism: Massilia glaciei; assembly: GCF_003011895.2. GTDB lineage: Bacteria > Pseudomonadota > Gammaproteobacteria > Burkholderiales > Burkholderiaceae_D > Telluria_A > Telluria_A glaciei. The sequence goes on from NZ_PXWF02000244.1 coordinate 28,339, forward strand.
CGCAGGTCGAGACCGTCGAGCGTGAACACGATGTTGGCGGGCGGCGCGGCGGTGGCCACGGCCAGCGCGACGCCGGGCCCCTTGGCCAGGCCGACCAACTGCTCGAACCCGGCCACCGTTTTGCGGTGCGGCTCGTACAGTTCGCGGTAGACCGCTTCCTTCTCGTGCACCAGCGCGGCTATTTCGGCGTCGTCGAGATGGTCGCCAAGGTAGCTGTGCAGGATCTCCTTGCCCTGGCGGCCAGCCGTGGCGATGAAGAACGCATCGGGGTCGATGTCCTTGCCGCGGCGCTGGAAAAACGTGATCCAGGACGCGGTGTGGAAGGACATATTGTCGACGATGGTGCCATCCATATCGAAGATGAAGGCGCGTTTGCTCAGTGCCATCGCTTACACGCCTTGCTTGAGCGAGGCTGCGATGAATTCGTCGAGGTCGCCGTCGAGCACGCCCTTGGTGTTGCCCGTCTCGAAGTTGGTGCGCAAATCCTTGATGCGCGACTGGTCGAGCACGTAGGAGCGGATCTGGTGTCCCCAGCCGACGTCGGTCTTGGAGTCCTCGAGCTTTTGCTGCTCGCTCATGCGCTTGCGCAGTTCGTGCTCGTACAGCTTCGCCTTGAGCATCTCCATGGCCTCGGCGCGGTTGCGGTGCTGGCTTCGGTCGTTCTGGCACTGCACCACGATCCCGGTCGGGGCGTGCGTCATCCGCACCGCCGAATCGGTCTTGTTGATGTGCTGACCGCCGGCGCCGGACGCGCGGTAGGTGTCGACCCGGATATCGGCCGGATTGACGTCGATCTCGATCGAGTCGTCGACCTCGGGGTAGACGAACAAGCTCGTGAACGAGGTGTGGCGGCCGTTGGCGGAGTCGAACGGCGACTTGCGCACCAGGCGGTGGACGCCCGTTTCGGTGCGCAGGTGGCCGTAGGCGTAGTCGCCCTCGACCTTGAGCGTGGCGGTCTTGATGCCGGCGATCTCGCCGTCGGACTGCTCGAGGATCTCGACCTTGAAGCCCTTGCGCTCGCAATAGCGCAGGTACTGGCGCAGCAGCATCGAGGCCCAGTCCTGGGCTTCGGTGCCGCCGGCGCCGGCCTGGATGTCGATGAAGCAGTTGTTCGGGTCCATCGGATGGTTGAACATCCGGCGGAACTCCATGCCCTCGATGATTTTTTTGAATTCGTCGGCGTCGACGATGATCGCTTCGAGCGTGTCGTCGTCCTGTTCTTCCTTGGCCATTGCGAACAGGTCGCTGGCGTCGCGCAGATTGGCGTCGGCCTTGGTCAGGGTGTGGACGATCGCCTCCAGCGCCTTTTTCTCTTTACCGAGGTCCTGGGCGCGTTTTGGATCGTTCCAGACGGTTGGATCTTCTAGTTCTTCGTTGACTTGTTCGAGCTTCTCTGACTTTTTATCGAAGTCAAAGATACCTCCGAAGTTCGGCTTCACGTTGCGTGAGGTCGTTGAGCAGGGCGGAGAGGGCGTTAATGCGTTCGGCTTCCATGGCGTTCCGGTCTTATGAATTGGTTGAATCGAACCTTCGATTATACCCTAGCGCGGCCCTTTGCCCGAGCGGTGCCGCGGCGCGCTTGATCAGGCCGCCGGGGCTGCCGTATGATGCATGCGACATTCACACTTCGGACCTGCCCATGCGCGCTCAACTACGTTATCAATTTGGTATTTTGATGGTGCCGGCCGCGCTGGCCGGTTGCGCGCTGACCAGCCAGGAGAGGGCGCCGCTTGGCGCCACCGCGACCCTGGCGCTGCTCGAGACGACCGACATCCATTCGAATGTGGTTGGATACGATTACTACAAGCTGGCGCCGGACCAGTCGCTCGGGTTGGAGCGGACCTCGCACCTGATCGCGCAGGCGCGCGGCGAGTTCCCCAACAATATGCTGCTCGATAACGGCGACACGATCCAGGGCAGCGCGCTGGCCGACTACCAGGCGCTGGCCAAGCCGCTCGCCTGCGACCAGACGCTGGCCGTCTACCGCGCCATGAACCATCTCGGCTTCGAGGGCGGCGGAATCGGCAACCACGAATTCAATTACGGGCTCGCCTACCTGAGCCAGGTCACGGGGAGCCGCTTCGAAGTCGACGGCGTCGACCCGGCGCGCCCGCGCTGCGCGGGGCCGGCCTTTCCGCAGGTGCTCGCGAATATTTACAGCGTCAAGTCGAAGCAGCCCCTGTTTGCGCCATACCGGATCATCGACAAGCGAATCAGCGCGCTCGATGCGAACGGCAAGCCGATCAAGGCCGCGCTCAAGGTGGGCATTATCGGTTTTACGCCGCCGACCATTTTATCGTGGGATAAGCGCTGGCTCGACGGGAAGCTCTACACCGAAGGCGTGGTTGAAACGGCCAACAAGTTCATCCCCGAGATGAAGGCCAAGGGTGCTGATTTGATCGTGGTGATTTCGCACGGCGGGCTCAACGACACGCCGTATTCCCCGTCTATGGAAAACGGCAACTACCATTTGTCGAAAGTGGCGGGGGTTGACGCGATGCTGCTCGGGCACTCGCACCAGGTATTCCCGAATGCGAACAGCAGCATCGCCCAATTCAACCTGCCCGGCGTCGACAAGGTGCGTGGGCTGGTCAACGGCGTGCCGACCGTGATGGCCAATATGTGGGGCAAGCACCTTGGCGTGATCGGCCTGCGGTTGCGTTTTGACGGCAAAAACTGGATGGTGCAGAAGGACCGAACCACGGTCGAGGCGCGTGACACGCAGCTTGCGGACAAGTCGTTCGTGGCGCCCGATACGGTGCTGGCGAAGCTGGTCGCGGCCGAGCATGCGGCCACGATCGACTACGTCAAGACGCCCGTCGGTTCGACCACCTTCCGCATGTCGAGCTATTTCGCCGATGTTGGCGACGTTTCAGCGCTGGCCGTGATCAACGAGGCGCAGGCCGACTATGTGCGCAAGGCGGTGCGGGCGAGTTTTCCGCAGCATGCGGCGCTGCCGGTGTTGGCGATGGCGGCGCCGTTCAAGGCCGGCTTTTCGGGTGTGCGCGACTTCACCGATGTGGCGGCTGGGCCCTTGGGCATTAATAACGCGGCCGATTTGTACCTGTTCCCGAATGTGCTGCACGCGGTGAAGGTCGATGGGGCGGGGCTCAAGGCCTGGCTCGAGAAATCGGCGGAGCGGTTTAACAGGATTGATCCGGCCAAGACCGGGCCGCAGGAGTTGATGAATCCGGCGCACCCGGCGTACAACTTCGATTCGCTCACTTCAAACGAGGTGCGCTACGAGATCGATGTCACGCAGGCGCCCGGGCAGCGCATTAAGAATTTGATCTTCCGTGGCGTGCCGGTGAGCGCGTCGCAGGAGTTTTTGGTCGCGACCAATAACTATAGGGCCGGTGGCGGAGGCAATTTCCCGGGGCTCGACGGCAGCAAGACCGTCATGGCCTCGCCGGATGCGGTGCGCGATGTGCTGATCGACTATGTGCGGGCAACCAAGACGCTGACACGGGAAAAGCATGGCCAAGCGCGCAGCTGGCGTTTTGCCAAGGTGAGCACGGCGGGTCCGGTGGTATTCCACTCGGCGCCCGGCATGCTCGACCTGGCCCATCAGGCGGGTCTGCACAATGTATCGATGCTGCGCGCAGATGATGGGCTTGGCAAAGGCAATGCACTGTATGGGATCGAATTGTTCAAATGATCGTCGCACCCACGACGCTTACTACGCCCACGACACCCACGACGCTCACGACACCCACGACGCTCACTACACCCACGACGATCACTACACCCACGACGCTCACTACACCCACTAAAATTGCCGTCATCCCCGCGAAAGCGGGGACCCATACTGAGCTTCGTGACACGCGGCGGTATTCCAAAGCATCACTGCTCAAAGGTGCTATGGGTCCCCGCCTTCGCGGGGAGTCATTTCTGCCAATGGCAGGAATGACGGTGGGGGCAGCGGGGTTGACGGTGGGGGCAGCGAGGTTGGCGGTGGGGGCAGCGGGGTTGACGGTTGGGATGGCGCGGATAATGGTGGGGCCGGCCCCGATAATTGTGGGGCCGGCGGGGCCGTAATTGAGGTGATGTGCGATGTTTAGAGCCAGCGTTCTGTTATTGCTAATTCTCTGCGCCCCCGCACAGGCACATGACGCGCTCACATCGGCAAAACTGGCAATGCGCGGCCCATCATCCGGCTGGCCCACCGCAGTCGAACAGTTCAAACGCGCGGCAATGGCCGGCAACCCCGGCGCGGCCTACTACCTCGCGCGGATGACCCGCAATGGCATGGGCACCCCCCGCGACAGCGTGCAAGCCGCGCACTGGTTCAAGGTAGCAGCGAAAGGCGGCATCGCCCCCGCCATGTTCACCCTCTCGAACATGCTGCGCGCAGGTGAGGGCCTGCCAAGAGATGACGCCGCTGCCCGCGAAATGCTCGAAGCCGCGGCGGAGCTTGAATCCCCCGAAGCGCTCCAGCAACTGGCGCTCGCGGTCGAGGAGGGCGCGCTGGGATTGGCGCGCGACGAGAAATTAGCCGCGCAACTGATGAAGGAAGCCGCCCACGCCCTCAAGCACAGGCCACAGGAACCTTAATGTAGTTTCGATTTCTCTGGCTGCACGAGCACGAACGGGCTCACAACCGCAGTCCACAACGATGCCTGCGCCGCAGTCCACGCCTGCGTCTGCTCGTCGTTGACCTTGGCGATCTTGCCCTCGGCCATCCAGCGCACGATGCTTTCCTTGTCGTCGTGCGAAACACGCACCGCGACATCGACCAGATCGAGCTCGACGCTCACAAAAATCACCGAGCCCTGGGCAAAATGGCGTTCGAGCTCCGCCCATGGCAGGCGCGCCGTTTCGCGGTTGATCTTGATGCGCAGTTCGGTGTCGTTTTCAGGCTTGGTCTTCATGCTGTAGTCGTGTAGTCGTGTAGTCGTGTAATCGTGTAGATATGGTCAAATAGATTCGATCACCGGAACCGGCGAACCCGCCCATGTTAACCGATAGACAGGTCCTTTGCGCGCATTGCCGACCAGGGCAGGCCGAAAGCACGCAAGGTTGATGCCGCCGGGGCCACGCACGCTTGGGTAGATAATCCCCATCGAACCGGCTTCGAGCAGCCGTTCGGCCAGCAACTGCGAATGGATATAGCTGCGCGGGTCGAGGCATTTGGCAAAACCGCGCGTATCGCGAATGTCGTGGAAGGTGCTGGTGAAGTCGGCCAGCATGGCCTGGTAGGTCACGCTGTCGTCGAAGCGGTCGATCTCCTGGTATTCGACGGTTTTATGAAAGGTGATCTCGGCCAGCGCGGTTTCGGCGTCGAAGGCGCAGTACCACGCGCCGCGCTCGCTGTCGTTGAAGCGGCTGCCCTCGGGCCGCGCATAGGTGAACGCCGCGTTGATGATGCGGAAATTGGGCACGCCGAACACCAGTTCGTCGACGCCGATGCCGGGCAGGCCGCCGTACTCGCCGCGCAGGCGCTCGTTGGTGGCGTTGTCGAGGTCGAACAGGTCGCGCAGCACGTCGGTGGTTTCGGCGAGCGGGCTTAGCACCGAGTCTTCGACGTCGGCAAAGCGCGACGGGATCAGGCGGCAGGTGTCGAATTGGCGCAGTTGGGTCAGTTTGGGTGCAAGTGCCAAGATCAGAGCCCCCCGCGCCGCGCGTCGAGCAGTTTTCGCACCGTCTGCATGGCCAGCAGGCCGCCGGCCAGCATTTGCGACAGCGGTGTGCGTCCGCCAAACACGGGGTTTTTGTTCGGCAGCGCGACCCACTCGTCGGCCAGCTTGTCGCCATAGAGGATGTGCAGCGCCTTGTAAACGCCGAGCAGGTAGGAGATGCGCGTGATGCGGTCGACCTCGAGCACCCGGTCGGGGTTTTTCTTCCACTCGTAAAAGGTCGACGACGACAGGCCGCCCAGCAGTTCGCGGGCGTCCTCGTCGCGCAGTTGCCAGGCCGCCGCAAGCTTGAAAAAACCCTTGAGGGCGGATTTGGAAAGGCGTTCGCGTTCTTCCCTGGCGTTCAGGTCGACCAGCACGGCTGGTTCGAAACGGCTTTTGGGGTAGGCGTAGGCTAGGCTCATGATAGGCTCCGGTAATGGATCATTTATACTCCGGTTTCGCAAATCATGCAAGCATGGTCGCGAACGAATCGCCAGAAAGCTTGCTTTTAAACATTCGCGTGTCAGAATGCTTCGAAACCGCCGGTATGTTTGCCCTTTTCCCATTGGGAGGATTAGCTATGCGTTTTAGAAATGGATTGATGAATGCGGTTGTTGCCTTGGGCCTGGCCATGTTCGCGCTCGCCGCAGCCGCCGCGCCGATGAGCAATGCCGAACTCAAGAAGCAGGTGGCCGACACTGAGCGTGCCTTTGCCGCGTCGATGAAGGCGCGCGACCATGCCGCTTTCGTCAGTTTTCTTTCGGACGAGACAATTTTCTTCAACGGCAAGCAAGTGCTGCGCGGAAAAACGGCCGTCGGCAAGGCGTGGAAGCGTTTTTACGAGGAGCCGCAGGCGCCATTCGCATGGGAGCCCGATGAAGTCGAAGTGTTGGACTCGGGCTCCCTCGCACATAGCAGCGGACCGGTGTACGACCCGAGTGGCAAGCTGATCGCGCGCTACAACTCGATCTGGCGGCTCGAAGCCCCGAACACCTGGCGCATCATCGTCGATAAAGGGGCGGAAGTGTGCAATTGCAAGAAGGAGGCCGACCCCGACAAGAAGGAGCCAGACCCCGACAAGAAGGAGCCAGACCCCGACAAGAAGCAGCCTTGAGTCGATGAGCCTGCCGTACTAACTTGCAAATTTCCGCTTGTTAGATCGAATCATTGGTCAAGACTGCGCTGGTTCCGACCAGTCGAGACAAGCCGTCGATGTGGGCCAAACCCTATGCGTGGTTTCATCGTTGCACTAATACTCTGCACCCTGAATGGCGCCTGCGCGTCGGCGCAGCCTAAGCGTGAGCCCGTTCGCGTCCTGTTTGTCGGCAATAGCCAGATGTATGTTGGCAATCTCCCCGCCGTATTCGATGCGCTGGCCGCCAGCAATGGGCGTGACGCGCAAAGCGAGATGATTGCGAAGGGCGGCCATACCCTGGCCCGACACCTGTCCGATGGCGCCGCGTCAAAGGCGCTGGCAACCGGAAAATTTGACTATCTTGTGCTACAGGAGCGAGGCGGAGACATCATCGGCTCGTTCGGTCAGAATGACCGCGATGGTGCCAAGGTTTCATTGCAGGAGTTCACGAGACTGGCGACTGCCGCGCGCGCTGAACCCATCTATCTGGGGACCTACCAGCCCCTGCCCGCAGTGTCAGACGCGCTGTTAAAAGCCGAGGGGAGTCTGGCCGATCGGCTCAAGCTTGCCTATGTACCCGTCTCGGGACACTTTCGGACGGCGGTCGCGGCGGCCCCCGAGGCGGCATGGCTGGACAAGGACGGCATGCACCCCGGCCGCGACCTGACGTTTCTCAAAGCCGTGCTGCTATACCGGCAGATTTTTGGCGCGCTCCCCGCCGCAACGGCGTTTGCGGTAGAGGCTGTGATGGCAGCGCCGCGCACTTCGGCAAAGTCGACCCACGTCTATTCCAAGGAACGTGTGGCCGTCGTCCTGGAAATTGCGGCCACAAAAGACGCTATACAAGAATGAATGAAGGTTGCTTCTGTCATGCATAATCGCATAGCCTGTTCCAAGACCTTCCAGCCCCGTTTTGGATCCCGCGATAAGCGCCCGCCGTTTGCAAGCACCAGCTTTAGTGGTCGACCATCGCCATCCGTTCCTCGCTGTAGCGCGGCCCGGCCACCTGCAGCATGGCGCGGTCTAGCCGTGCGAGCTCTTCTGCGCTCAGGGCGACAGTGACCGCAGCGACGTTCTGCTCCAGGTAGCTGCGCCGTTTGGTGCCGGGAATGGGAACGAGATCGCCGCCTTGGTGCAGCACCCACGCCAGCGCGATCTGGCTTGGCGCCAGGTTCCTTTCTTTGGCAACGTCGATGACGGTCTTGGCCGCCAGCTTGTTGATGTCGAAATTGGCGCCTTGAAGGCGTGGGTCGAGATGTCGGAAATCCGTGGGGGGATAGTCCTCGGCGCGTTTCGCGCTCGCTGCCAGGAAGCCGCGGCCCAGCGGGCTGAAGGGAACCAAACCGATGCCCAGCTCGCGCAGCACGGGAAGGATCTCCGCTTCGAGGTTTCGTTCCCACAACGAGTACTCGCTTTGCAGGGCGCTGATCGGATGGACGGCATGCGCTTTGCGAATATTGGCGACGCCGGCTTCGGACAAGCCCAGGAAGCGCACCTTGCCTTCGCGGACGAGGTCCGCCATGGCACCGACCACCTCCTCGATCGGGACGTGCGGATCGACGCGATGCTGGTACAACAGATCGATATAGTCGGTCCCCAGTCGGCGCAATGAGCCTTCGACCGCCAGCTTGATGTGCTCCGGGCGGCTGTTGGTGCCGGTGGTTTCGCCGTTCTCGATCCTGAAACCGAATTTTGTGGCGAGCACAATATGATCACGCTTGCCTTTCAACGTGCGTCCCAGCAGCGACTCGTTTTCGAATGGACCGTATTGTTCGGCCGTGTCGAAGAGGGTGACGCCGAGGTCCATCGCCCGATGGATCGTGGCGATCGATTCGGCCTCGTCGACGTCGCCATAGGCATCGTCGCTCATGCCCATGCAGCCAAGGCCGATGGTGGAGACGACCAGTCCGCATTGGCCGAGGCGTCGTTGCGGTACCGCTGTGGTGGTTCTACTCGGGTTCATTTATTTGCTCCGGTTATGTACGCCAGCGAAGTATGATCGTTGAGTCATCGGCCCACAATTGCCTTATTATGCAAAGGATTGTTGATTCTGGCGCAATAAAAGATGATTACATGGATATGCTGAAGGAGATGGCGGTTTTCGCGCAGGTGGTCGATAGAGGGGGATTTTCCGCGGCGGCGCGGCAACTCGGACTGACGACATCGGCGGTGAGCCGGCACGTCTCCCGCCTCGAGGCCCACCTGGGCGGGCGTCTTTTGCATAGGACCACACGCTCCCTGACCACGACCGAGCTCGGACTCGAGGTGCATGCCGGCTGCACGCGCATGCTAAGCGCCGCGCGCGAGATCGAATCGCTGGCCGGAACCTACAGCGCGCGGCCCAACGGCATCCTGCGCATCACGGCGCCGGTCGTGTTCGGCCAAGTGTGGCTGGCGCCGAAGCTGTCGCACTTCCTCGATCTGTTCCCGGAAGTCGATGTGCGCCTGACGCTGGTCGACCGCACCGTCGACCTGATCGAAGAGGGCGTCGATGTGGCGATCCGCATTTCGCGCGAACTGGCGCCCGGACTGGCGGCGCGGCCCTTGTGCGAGATGCGCTATGTGCTGGTCGCGTCACCAGCCTACGTGGCTCGGAACGGCTTGCCGGACAGGCCGGAAGTCTTGCAAGAGCATCGGTGCATCTACCTTGGCTACGGCGCGTTTGGCGAGCAATGGACGCTCCAGCGCGACGACGAGCGGATCGGCGTTCGGGTGCCGAGCAGGCTGACGATCAATAACAGCGCGGCGATCCTTGCAACAGTGGAAGCTGGCGGCGGGATCGGGCTGGTGCCCGATTTTGCCGCGCATGCGGCCCTCGGCGAAGCGCGGGTCCAGCAGGTGCTCGGCGACTGGGATTTTTGCGAGCCCTATGCCGGCACCGTGCACGCCGTGTATATTCCTGGGCGCCATTTGGCGCTGAAAGTGCGTGTGTTGATTGATTATCTCGTGGGCTGATTGTGCAAAACGCGGTCACGCCGGCTCCGCGTGTTCCACCATGAGCTGCACTTTGGTCACGCCGTTGTACTCGTTGGCGTCGAGGCGGAACGCAACGCGCGCGCGTTCCCCCATCGAGGCGGTGTGGCCGAACCAGATCGCGTCGTAGCGGTGGCCGTTGCGCTCCAATAGCAGCTTGAGGTGGCGCTCCTTGAGGATGCGCTGGCTGACCACCCGGAACTCGTCGCAAAAGACCGGCGGCGCGAAGCCCTGGCCCCACACCTGGCCGTCCATGAGCGCGATGAACTGGGTGGTGTAGTAGGCGTCTTCGAGTGGGCCGTCGGTTTCGATCACGCGTTCGAGCTGCTGCTCGCTCAGCCAGGCCCGCCCGACCGCCTCGAACGCCTCCGAGAACGCCTCGAAGGCGTCGGCGCGGATGGTCAGCCCGGCCGCCATCGCGTGGCCGCCGAACTTGTCGATCAGGTTAGGGGCGCGCTTGGACACGAGGTCGAGCGCGTCGCGCAGGTGGAAGCCGGGAATCGACCGGCCCGATCCCTTGATCCAGCCGTCGGCGCCGGGCGCGAAGGTGATCGTGGGGCGGAAGAATTTTTCTTTCAGGCGCGAGGCGACGATGCCGATCACGCCCTGGTGCCAGCCGGCGTCGAACACGCTGATCGTGCTGCTGTTGGCCGGCTCGAACGCGTCCAGGTGCAGCAGGGCCGCGTCCTGCATCTCGGCTTCGATCTCGCGCCGCTTGAGGTTGATCTCGTTGAGCTGCTGGGCGATCGCCCAGGCGCGCCCCTCGTCGTCGGTGACCAGGCATTCGATCCCGAGCGACATGTCGTCGAGCCGGCCGGCCGCGTTCAGGCGCGGCCCGAGCGCAAAGCCAAGGTCGAACGGCGAGGCGGTGCGCGCCTCGCGTCCGGCCACGCGGAACAGCGCGGCCACGCCCGCGTGCATGCGGCCGGCGCGCATGCGCTTGAGACCCTGGGCGACGAGGATGCGGTTGTTGGAATCGAGCCGCACCACGTCGGCCACGGTGCCCAGCGCGACCAGGTCGAGCAGGCTATCGAGCTTGGGCTGGCTCTGGGCGTCGAACACGCCGCGCTTGCGCAGCTCGGCGCGCAGCGCGAGCAGCACGTAAAACACCACGCCCACGCCGGCCAGGTGCTTGCTCGGAAAGCCGCACTGGGGCTGGTTCGGGTTGACGATCACGCGCGCCTCGGGCAGCGTGTCGGCCGGCAGGTGGTGGTCGGTGACGACGACCTCGATGCCGCGCCGCTTCGCCTCGAGCACGCCGTCGATGCTGGCGATGCCGTTGTCGACGGTGATGATGATGTCGGGCGATTTCTCGCGCGCGGTCAGTGCGACGATTTCGGGCGTGAGGCCGTAGCCGTATTCAAATCGGTTGGGGACGATGAAGTCGACGGTCGCGCCCATCGAGCGCAGGCCGCGCAGGGCCACGGCGCAGGCGGTGGCGCCGTCGCAGTCGTAGTCGGCGACGATCACCATTTTTTTGCCGGCCGCGATGGCGTCGGCCAGGAACACGGCCGCCGCGCCGATGTGCAGCAGGCCGCCGGGCGCCATCAGCGCCGTCAGCTCGCTCGACAGTTCGCGCGCATCGGTCAGGCCGCGCGAGGCGTAAAGGCGCGCCAGCACGGGGTGGACGCCTTCCTGGCGCAGCAGTTCGGAGGTGCGGAAAGAGCAGGGGCGGGTGCTGATGCGGGTCATGGAAGCAATCGGTTCAGAGTGGGGCGGCGCCAGAAGGCGCGTTGGGACATTTTGGTGGTGGCAAAGGTGGCCTGCGCGTCGCGCCGGGTCAGCACCAGGTCGATCCGGCTGACGGCGCCGCGGCCCAGGGCGGCCAGCAGCGGCGCGAACAGCTCTTGTTCGAGGCGCTGCATCTGCATCAGCCAGCCCGACCAGTCGGCGGCGATCGCCGCTTCGCCCAGGCTGCCGACAACGAGCTGCGTGGCTTGCTGCGCGCTGCCGGGCGCGGCGGCGAACTGGGGCGCGGTGGTCGCGGCGCGCCCGGTGGCGGCCGTCAGCCATGGCGGGCAGTTGATGCTGGCCAGTGCGCCCGGCTTGGCCGGCGCGTCGCGCTGCGAGGCGGGCGCCCACGGCCAGAACGAATTGACCGGCGGCTGCCCAAGCGCGGCGCGCGCGAGGTTGGCCGGGTGCTCGAACCAGAGCATCTGCACCTCGTTCTGGAGCTTGCGGTATTCGGCCGCGACGGCGCCCGAGGGCAGCCAGTCGGTCACGTTCTGGCCGGCCGCGGCGTCGGGCGAGGCGGTGTCGAGTTCCGCCCAGGCGTCGGCGCGCATGAACCAGGTGTTGGCGTCGCCGTACAACAGGGGCTTGTCGATCTCGTCGAAGTACGGCTTGGCCGACTCGAACAGGGCGCGCGCGTGCGGCTCGCTCAGGTGCAGCCGGCGCGGGTCGTTCATCGACAGGTGGCTACGGGCGATTTCGATGTGCGCCGGGTTGACGATGAACCAGGTGCCGTCGCCCGTGTCGAGGCCGAAACCGCGCATCGCCGCCACGGCGAACGGGCAGTTCTCGCCCGCCGGCAGGCCGAGCGCGCGCGCCAGCCACAACTCGTGCGGCAGCGCGCGCGCGCCGGGGTGGAACGTGGTGACGGTGTGGGACGCGGTGCGGGTCAGCAGGGCTGACAAGGCGGGCGCTTGCAGGGCGCGCGCGAGGTCTGGGGCAAGTTCAGGCGGGGGCAGGGCGAAGGGCAGGACAAGCGTGATCTGGGTCATCCCGCATTGTAACGGTAAAAAATGTGGACCGGAAAATAGCGAATCGCAGCAGTGGTTTGCGGTCCGCCACAAAAATGGCCTTGATCGGTGCTCGTCCGAACTCGGTTCCACATGCACCTTGCGCTGCCGCTGCCGATAGCGCCAGAATGCCTGGTTATTCGAGGTGCCCCCAAATTATCGGCTATGGAAGAACGCATGACGCACGTGCCCGCACGTTCTTTTGCGCTGGCGTTGACATCTTATAGATTGATGGGAAATTGCCAGCCGTGGGGATTTGATGGTGATGGTGATCATGAACGGCCAGCCGGGCAGTCAGAGCAATGACGCAAAAGTATTGGTGGCGGCGGTTCGTCCAATAAACGCACTGAGAGGCTGAGAGTCTTTCGATCATGCCCACTCAGCACGCCAGAAAGCGCCAGTTCGTCGTTGCAAATGCTCGCCATAGCCCGCTATGGCTGTGCTTTGCGCCTCGATCTGCCGCTTTCGGGCGGGCTGCTCGGACACGCCCGAAAAACTCTCAGCCTCTGACTTGTCGTTGCCAGGGGGGCTGCGCGAGCAAGCCCCCCTTTTACTCACGAACGACCGTTGGTCGTTCCTCGTTCCTCGTTCCGTAGCATCTATTAGAATTCAGCCGATATTTCAACCTTCAGTGGTTTGAATGTGATGGTGACGGTTACCTTGATCTTCTTTCCAACCAATTCCTTGGGGTTCGCATCCTTGGCGATGGGAAGGATAAATTCCTGGCCGCCTGCCATAATCGTCATCGTGCCTCTATTGACTGCCTTGACGACGCCATCGAGCTTCCTGGACTCGCTTGGGCCGGCTCTCTCCAACATCCCAGCGCTCTTGGCAGGCGCTGCTCTGTCCATCTGGCCATGGGCAAGCACCGGAAATGCGAGTGCGACGGTGGCAGCCAAAGTAGCGATCAGTTTATTGTTCATGTTTTTATCCATTTCCGTTTTGGCGGGCTTGTTTGATTGAATTGCTTGCATCCCCCCAGCACAAGCCCTTCGCTAGAACGACGTCCATCGCAGTCAAAACACGTCCGACTTATCCCCAGACACACAAGATTACCACATAAAATTCCGGAAAGTTGATTGTCGGTATCAATCTACGGCATTTTATTTTAGATGGAGAAGATTGTATAAATTGCATAGTAAAACTGGGGGGCAGGGTTGCTCCAAAAACGCCGCGGTCTATTGTTCACCTCGAAAAACCACGCCGGGTATATTGCCTACCAGGCAACTATTTGATCTAAGCGACAAGCAGATGGAATTTCGATGGATCAACCGTCTGAGCTTTCATCGTTTCGATGGGTTGCACACAAGCCGCCAGATACCGGATCGGACGACGATCAGGACCTTCAATGAGCGCCTGATGCGGGCCGGCTGAGCAAGCACGGTTACATCGCTCGCGGCGGGCGGATGGCACGATGCGGGCATCATGCTGGCACCGAAGCAGTCGCTAAGCATGAAGGAGGGCGAAACCAAGAGCGGTGCAAACCACCACATTGCCAAGACCCTCGGCTTGACGGGTCGACGCAGCAACTGAATTGGAAGGTCGCTGCCTGAATTTGCAGCGTCTGGACTACCTGAAGGAGGTTAAGGAGTTGTTCAAGAATAACTGTAGCAATTGGATCGGCCCTGACGGGCGCGCTGCGGCCTCGGCGTTCGTGCAGACCGCCCTCGTCGTCGCCATAGCGCGCTATGCCTCCTTCCCGCGCCTTGCATCGCCGCGAAGAATTTGCGGTGCCCGGATTGCCTTGCAATCCGGCCCGCCAGAGCCGCCCAATTGTCACACTCATTTATTCACGGCTTCTTCTAAGGTCGGGGCGTTCTGAGGCCTTAGAGGCTGAGAGTTTTTCGGACGTGGCCGAGCAGCGCGCCAGAAGGTGGCCGATCTAGGCGCAAAGCACAGCCATAGCTCGGGCTATGGCGAGCATTTGCAACGACGAGCGGGCGCTTTCCGGCGGGATGGAAGGGCATGGTCGAAAGACTCTCAGCCTCTTAGTCCGTGTTGATTGCCAAAATCGCAGGTGAGCTCCACGAAAATGCTGTTTTCGGCGCTCGCCCAACTCGTTTCCACGTGAGTCATAAGAAGCTTATTGACACACTACACTAGACCGCTGCGGTTCAGGACCCTCACGGCGACATCTGCCAGGGCGATTGCATGAAGCCAAA